>JAITBP010000005.1 GCA_031283585.1 Puniceicoccales bacterium | reverse complement strand
CTGGAGGCTTAACCGTGGCAGCTGGTTTTGGTGATGCAGTCGGTGGAACGATTGGAGACTTAGCAGCTGGTTGTGGCCTAGTCGATGGAGCGGCTGGAGGCTTAACCGTGGCAGCTGGTTGTGGCGATGCAGTCGGTGGAATAACTGGAGACTTAGCAGCTGGCTGTGGCGATGCAGTCGGTGGAATAACTGTAGGCTTAGCAGCTGGTTGTGGCGATGCAGTCGGTGGAACGATCGGAGACTTAGCAGCTGGCTCTGGCGATGCAGTCGGTGGAATGATCGGAGATATGGCAATTGGTTTTAGCTGCATAAACGGAATGAATGGATCGCTAAAAATAGTAATTGGGTTTAGCTGCCTAGTCGATGGAGCATAGGACATTGTCATTTGATTGCCACTGCTGCGCCTAGAGGTACGCCGCCTATTGCGCCTAGATGTGCGCCGTCTACTGCGCCTAGAGGTACGCCGCCTACTGCGTTTAAGAGAAATCTTTTTTCTTAGCTTACTGTGTCCTTTGGTTACAGCAGAACAAGAACTGTTCTGACAAAAACAAAGCACAGCAAGGCAAGATAACAACAACATTGACCTTATTATTTTTAAATATTTTTTTACTAACATAAAATTTATGCTAGCATTGTTTCTTTTGATTTGTCAAGAAATTGTAAAAAAATAATTTAACCCATTGTTTAACCCGTTTGTCAGCAGTGAAATGCTGTGTACTAGTAATAGTACCGAGGGTTCGAATCCCTCTCTCTCCGCCAAAATGTTTGGCATTAGTTAGGTCTGACAAAAAGCTTTTTACCCAATAGGATCCTGTGTTTCGGCCAGTACGAGACGTTTTTTGACAGATAGGTAAACCGGAATACCAATGGATATGAAAACCGCCAAAGCTAGTATGGTGTTCAGAATGTCTTGAGCAACCACAAAAATACAAAAAGCAATGGCAAATGCAGCAAGCATATAGGATTTGATTCTATCTGCTGGATCTTTTTTCCAGTTTTTTACCATTTTAGCATAGGAAACACTGCAGGCCAAATAGATAATCAGAAAAAGGCTTGCCATGAAATCGATTAGACGCTCAAGTCCTCCTTGGCTGGAAAATTGTGCAATTATGAGAAGAATGATAATACCAAATGACGCTATCAAAATTGAAAGTGCCGGAGCTTCGTTTTTGTTGGTCTTGCCCAGAAAAGATGGAAATAATCTATCAGCTGCCGCACCCTGGGCGATCTGGCCGGCACTTAGAGTCCAGGCATTTAGCGTGCCAAAACAAACAATTACCGCCAGAAGCGAAATGATAATATTTCCGTTGGCATAGCCTGGGAAAATTTTGTTCATGGCAATGGCATAGGGTGCATTGGCACCGACCATCGGTTCAAATCCTGTTACACCAAAGACGGATACCAGGTTGAAAAGGTATATGAAAGCAACACAGGCCGTGCCAAAGATAATCGCCCTTGGAAGTGTTTTTTGTGGATTTTTGACACGTTCCGCTGGAGTTGTCGCACATTCGACTCCAACGAATCCCCAGAATCCTAGAAGCGCAGTCTTTGAAATTATTGTCCATGTATCTGTGATTGACAGCACCGGTCCAGAAACCTTGAAGTGCTTCAGGTTAAACGACGTGAAAAATATAAAAGGAAGTATAAATAGGGGTATGACTTTTAGAGATGTTAGTATCAGTTCTATGAAGCCGGAGGTGCGAATACCCATCAAATTGATGAAAGTTATGACTAAAAGCACTCCAATTTGAATGAAAATCGTTTGTGCCGGGCTAAGAGTTCCGACGATTGTTGATAGATAGTTCGTTATGGTGACTAACAAGACGGAATTGCTGGCCCAGGATATGATCCAGTAGATCCAGGCGATAAAAAATCCTGTCTTTTGGCCAAAGGCTTCGGTTACATAGACATGTGGTCCTCCATTTTTTACAATTTTTGAAGAAAGTTCGGAAAAAATAAGGGCCAGCGATATGGCTCCTGCTCCGGAAAAAATCCATCCTACCAATCCAATTGTCCCATAGGGAGCTAGAATTGCCGGAAAAACGAAGATTCCCGACCCAACCTGACTGCTTATTACAAGCGAAATTAGCATTAAAATCCCAAGCTGTTTCTTGCTGGTGCGATTATCTAATCGATGGGCCATTTCGGCTGGCATGACTAACAAGTTAAAAAATAACGCAAGAGAAAATTTTGTTTTATGCCGCTCGTTGTATAAAAAGAAGGCTAATATGTGTATTATGACTTTATGACTTTATGACCTTATGGTTTTTAAAATTAGAAATATTGATGGCCGTCGGGCGCCTTTTCAGGAAAATATTAGCCTTGACAGAGTATTTTTTGATAATTTCTAATATAACAATTTGTGGAACCAAAACAGCTTGAATCATTTTTGGATGCAATTTCCAGGCTAATCTGGAATTGGCCGCTAATTATATCTATTTTAGCTGTTGGTATTTATTTTTCATACAAGCTTAAAATGTTGCGATTTTCCAATTTGAAATTGGCGATGAAATGCATCATCGAAAGCAATGCAAAAAATAAAAATTGCGGTGGAGACATTTCTGTTTTTGCGTCCATATGTACCGCCCTATCAGCAACTCTTGGCACAGGCAATATAGTAGGCATTGCCGTGGCGGTGACTTTAGGCGGTCCGGGATCGATATTTTGGCTATGGATTTCATCTATTCTTAGCCTAGCGGTTAAGTATGCGGAGGGTGTTTTGGCGATAAAATACAGAAAAATAGCTGCGGATGGCAGCATTTCCGGAGGCCCAATGTATTATATTAGGTTTGGGTTAGGTCGCAATGGATTGGCGAAAATCTTTGCATTTTTTGGTCTGATGGTTGCTTTGATTGGAACAGGGACTTTAGCTCAGAGCAATTCCATAGCAGCTGCTTTTGGATCTTTCGGCATTCCTAATATTGTTACAGCGACGGTGCTTAGCCTTGTGGTCATGGCAATAACCATGGGTGGATTGCATAGAATCTCTGCGGTGGCTGAAAAAATTGTTCCAATTATGACACTGTTCTACATTGGGGCTGCGACCGCGGTGTTGGTAATTAATTTTTCTAAAATTCCCCAGGTATTTTATTTGATATGCTCGAGTGCATTCATGCCGAAATCGATACTGGGCGGTGGTGTTGGAATAACCGCCACATTGGCAGCTAGCGTTGGAGTTAGCCGTGGAATCTTCTCCCATGAAGCAGGATTGGGCAGTTCGGCCATAGCCGCTGCCACTGCCAAAACAGATTCTCCGGCCAAACAGGGATTAGCAGCCGCGGCCGGTGCATTGCTTAGCATAGTCGTCTGTACCATGACCGCCTTGGTTATAGTGATTTCCTGTGACGGTGGAGCCATTTTTAATCTATCGCCACCGTTGGAAGGCGCAATGCTTACGGCCTATGCGTTTGAACAGGGTCTTGGAGTGATTTCTCTTGGAAAATTGATAGTTAGCCTCAGCATTATATTATTCGCGTTTACCACTATTATTGGATGGAATTACTATGGAGAGAAGTGCATCCAATATATCTGGGGAGACAGTGCCCTGGGCCTCTATAAAATATTTTTTGTTTTTTTTGTTGCGCTGGGCCCATTCTTTAGAATTAACACTGTACTTGCTCTGGCGGATATTGTGATTGGGCTTATGGCCATATCAAATCTAATAGGATTGATAGGACTAAGAAAAATTGTGATAGATGAAACCGAAATGTTTTTTAGGGATTTAAAAAAATACAATATACCCTAATTTTGGCCAGGGTTTTTTAAAAAATACTTGCAAAATATCTGATAGATGTAGCTTGCACATAGTGATTGTCCCGTTCGTCTAGTCGGTCAAGGACACCGGATTTTCATTCCGGCAACATGGGTTCGAATCCCATACGGGACGCCAGGTTTTTATTGGTGAAGGTGTGTGTACGGATCTCTCGGTAATCAATGGGCTATTATTTACACCTTATCCAGTTCATGGATGGTGGTTTGGCCATTTTTTACTGCTTCGATTGCCTGGGTTTTCAATGGCACAAGGCCTTGATCTAGGGCTATTTTTTGCAAATTTTCCAGCGGGACCAGGTTTCTTATTGACTGTCTGATTTCTGCATTTATGTCAAGCCATTCATAGATGCCAAACCGGCCGGAGTAACCTGTATTGTTGCACTGGGGACAGCCTTTTCCTATATAATATTCTGAGTCAGCTAGTTCTGGATATTTTTCTTCAAAAATTCTGGTTCTTGGTGCTTTTTCTTTACAATTTTCACATATTTTTCGCAGTAGTCTTTGGGCCAGAATTCCTCTGATTGTGTCGGCGATGAGAAATGGTTCTATGCCCATGTCGACGAGTCTTGTTATGGCGGCTGGAGCATCATTTGTGTGCAGTGTTCCGAGTACCAGATGGCCTGTGAGTGCTGCTTGTATGGCTATTTTGGCCGTAATGGAGTCCCTTAATTCGCCTATTAGTATTTTGTCCGGATCGTGCCTCAGGAATGATCTGAGGGTTTTTTCAAAGGACAGACCTATATCGTCTCGTATGTTAACTTGCACAATTCCATCGATTTCGTATTCCACCGGGTCTTCGGCCGTGAGGATCTTTATTTCTTCGTTGTTTATTTCATGCAATGCGCTGTAAAGTGTGGTTGTTTTACCGCTACCTGTGGGTCCCGTGGTCAATATGATTCCCGAGCCCGTGTGTAAATTTTTACGAATTTCTGCTAACACATTCTCCGGTATGCCCATTAGGTTTAAATCAAAATGCCACGAATCTTTGTCCAGTACACGCAGCACGACACTTTCGCCATATTGGGTTGGTAATGTAGATACCCGGAAGTCCACCACTCGGTTTAGATATTTTATTTCTACATGGCCATCCTGAGGCAGTCTTCTTTCCGCAAGATCCAGCCCGGCAATGGTTTTTATTCTTGAAATTATCGCGTTGCCCAGATGTCTATCAGGGGAAGGGAGTTCTTCCAGTACGCCGTCCACGCGTAGCCTTATCACCACCGCATCGGTGAATGTTTCAAAGTGAATGTCCGACGCTTTTTTTGCGATGGCATGCTCAAAAACATGATTAACGAATCTTATTATGGGAGATTCACTATCATTTGAGGTCATCTATATCGGTGGTTATTAAAATACCTGAACACAGTCTATGCCGGATTATTTTGATTAACAAATTCTTTATGTCAAAGTTGTTTTAAAATTACAACATTGTCTCTGGACTTTTGATGAAAGTTAAGTATTAGTCCCTGCTGTTTTATGTGCTTTGATGTCATTTGGTCATGTATCTGTGTGGTGATATTTTTTGGTGGCTCTATATTTGTCCATGAACTTGGCCATTACCTTGCAGCGAAAAGTAGGAAATTTTACATACCTAGATTTTCCATCGGGTTCGGGCCGAAGTTATTTTCCTGGAAACATGGCGAAACCGAATTTCGCATATCATTGTTACCATTTGGCGGTTATGTGGCTTTACCGCAACTTGCTGAAATGAAAGAGATAGAGGGCGAGTTCGATATCCCCAAGGGGTTTAAAAAACCATCCTGTATGGATAAGATAATCGCGGCATCGATGGGTGTTATTTTCAATATGATATTCGCATTTGTTTTGGCATCGATCATCTGGGTTGTTGGCTGCGAAAAGCCTGGAAGTTCGATGACAAATGTGATTGGCTATGTCCATGAGAAGATTTGGATTAAGGATGACCTGAAAGTTAAAGGACCGGCTTATAAGGCCGGACTGTTACCAGGCGATAAGGTCCTGAGTATTGATGGAAAACAGGTTAGAACACATTTTGATCTAATGAATTACATCGTACTTGGTACCAATAGAAGCCTCGATGATAAGCCATTGGCCAGGTTGCAGGTGGAGCGGAATGGTAGCGTTTTTGACGTTGATGTCTATCCGGAACTTGTGATGAAAAATGAAGCTGCCGGTGATTATATGCGTACGATAGGTGTGGAGATGGCTCAGAAGCTAATTGTCCATGAGGTATTTAAAAATTCGCCCGGAGAAAAAGCTGGGTTACAAAATGGCGATATCCTTTTGAAAATCGATGATCAGGACATTTTTTCCCTTTCCCAGCTGAACCATATTCTTCAGTCAACCAATAAGCCTCATTCGCTGCTGGTTCAGTCCGGCAATGAATCGAAGTCCCTCAGACTAGACCCTATGACCATACCAGTAAAGAAGCCCTATGTCAAGCTGCAGTTTGATGATTGTTTTATGGAGATCTATCCAGACTATGCCGAGGGAACAAAACTTTCCAACTTGTTTGATGACAAGGTGATTTGTAAGTTATTGGAATATAAGCACCTAAGCAATACATACAGGGATATTACTCCTGGCAGTAGGCTTATGGCTGTGAATTCAAAAGAGATAGAAACCATGGCGGATTTGGTGTTTATCCTGAAGAACACAAAGAGTCCACAGTTGAGATTTATGACGAAGAAAGGCCTAGTTCGGGAAGTCAGCTATGGAAATATAAAGAATTTAGAACTTGTACAGCCAGAGAGAGTTAATAGCATCGGCGTTCTTTTTTCCGAGGGAACTAGGATGGTTCACTGTAATCCCGTATCCCAGTTGTTAGATAGTGTCAGGAACACGCTGATAACTCTCAATAGTTTGATCTCAAGAAAATCCAATGTGGCGCTAAAAAATCTGATGGGCTTACCTGGCATAGTGAAGACGCTTAACATGTTTGCGTTGTGTGACTTCAGATTGTTTTTACTGTTTATAATCACCCTAAATGTCAATCTGGCCGTATTGAATATTTTGCCGATTCCGTTTTTGGATGGTGGCCATATTATGATGGCAGTGGCAGAGAAAATAATGGGAAAAAATCTGTCAGGCCGGCTTACGACAGCCGTTCAATTTCTATTCATGGTCCTGCTCATGCTTCTCATGGTTTATGTTAGTTTCTTCGATATTAGAAGGATTTTTGGTGATCATGACAACGATGTTAAGGCGGAGAAGTTGCTTAATCTGCAGGTGCCGGTTCAGGCTCTGTGGGAAGGAATGGCTTCGGCGAACGAGTAAGTTGTTGATAGTTCGGACGTTATTGTGCCACCTGGTGGGAGATACTGGGCTCGAACCAGTGACCTCTTGCGTGTCATGCAAACGCTCTAACCAACTGAGCTAATCCCCCTTGGCTGTTAGAGAATTAATTTGGAATAGCCTATCAAGAAAAATGTGTGGGTTATAGTGGTTGATTTGTTTGAAATTTATACTCTACTATATATTGTTTGCTATTAACCGGATAAGAGTCATGAGCCAGCCACAAAAAAAATGTAGTCGAGTCAAAGATATTGTTGGCGGGACTTTTCTTTTTGTCCTCGGATTGTTGACGCTGATCTGGCTATTGGATTTTGATCCGGATCAAAGCTGGTTGATTAGTACAAAAGCTCTTGATGTTCAGCCACATAGAAATATGGTTTGGAGGCTAGGGCCTTTGTTTTCGTTTTGGATTGTCAGATTTATTGGGTTGGCGAGCCTGCTGGTTTCCGGGCTTTTGATATGGTTTTCCTTCGTGGTTGCATTCAAATTAGCTCGACCATTTTCGAGGTGGCTTTGGCTTCATTCACTTTGCATGATTTTATCTCTGGCTGGATTGCTTTCGGTTTTTCACAAATATCTTCTTGAGGACAAAGTATTTACTGGTTTTTTTGAGAACAAATTTTCTGCTGGCCTTGGTGGAATATTTGGCCTGAAAATACTTAATCAATTTTTGGACCCGCTATTTGGCCCATTGGGTGGATTTATACTGCTGTTGGCGGTATTTTTAGTAGATGGATGGCTGATTTTCAGGAAAACCGAACCTGTGTCCGGATCTGAAAAAAAAAGCCTTCGGTTGATGATGGCCATTAGAAGGCTAGGCATCCGATGGTTGCGTGTTGTATCTAGTTCACTACGTGCATGTTGCAGATTTGTCAGCGGATTATTTGGTCTGACTAGACTGGCCGGGAAAATGGTGGTTTTCGTGGGCAAAGCAAGTCGAGATAAGGTTACTAGGACCGGGAATTTGGTATCGAGCTCTGGGATTGAGCTGCCAGTGGATCAACCGGTCGGTTATGCAAGTTCTTCGGCTGATGTGAGTTCCGTCGAGCCGGTCCTCGTTAGAGCTTCTTGTAAAATCGGTGATCATGTGTTTCCGAGCACCGAATTGTTGGAGCGCGGGAGTTTAAATCTGGTGTCCGGCGAGGATCATGAATCTGTTGCAATTAAGCTTGTTAGCACTCTTGCCGAGTTTGGTGTTTCTGTGAAGCCGAGCGAGATACACAGGGGGCCGGTCATAACTAGATATGAGATTTTGCCCGAGCCAGGCGTCCGGGTTGAGAAAATCGTAGGGTTGGATAAAAATATTGCCCTTGGCCTGGCGGCGAAGTCCGTAAGAATCATCGCGCCGGTGCCTGGGAAAGGTTGTGTAGGTGTAGAACTACCTAATAAAGAACCGGTTACTGTTAGGCTTCGGGAAATCCTGGAATCTAGAGCCTGGGCCGGAATGCGGGCAGATATCCCGATTGTTCTTGGCCGTGGCGTTACCGGTGAGCCGATAATAGCCGATTTGGCCAGGATGCCGCATCTGTTGATTGCTGGAGCAACTGGTTCTGGCAAAACGGTTTGCATAAATGCAATCATTGCTTCGCTGCTGTTTCATGCGTCGCCGGATGCCCTAAGATTTATAATGGTTGATCCAAAAATCGTTGAGATGCAGACATTTAATGATCTACCGCATATGCTGATTCCGGTGGTCACCGATCCAAAAAAAGTGCCCAACGCTTTGAAGTGGTTGATTGCAGAGATGGAGGATCGCTATCAGATATTTGCGAAGGTTGGGGTGCGAAACATAGCCAGCTTCAATGCGAAGGTTGTTGATTCGCAATCAAAAGTGCCTATTGCAGAAGGAGATGAGTCACATAATCTGGTAGCTAAAAAGATGCCTTACATTGTTTGCATAATAGATGAGTTGGCCGATTTGATGATGGTGGCGCCGGGAGATATAGAGACCTGCATTGCCCGATTGGCTCAGTTGGCGAGGGCGGCCGGTATTCATCTAATCCTTGCAACTCAACGACCTTCGGTGAATGTGATCACCGGAATAATCAAGGCGAATCTTCCAAGTCGGATCGCTTTCAAGGTAGCTTCCAAAGTCGACAGCCGTACAATTCTTGATATTGGTGGAGCGGAATCACTTCTTGGCCAAGGAGATATGTTATTTTTACCACCTGGTTCTGGCGGACTGCTACGGGCCCAGGGCGCGCTGGTTTCGGACGATGAGATAAATGCCCTGGTTAGGTTTTTGTACACGACGAATGGCGCGCCAAAGTACGAGGAAGCCGTGCAGGAGCGGATAGAGACCGGAGATGTGGAGGATGGCGAGTCGGCCGAAGACTGGGATGATGACATGATTCCTAAGGCTTTGGAAATCATCCGCTCCAATGACAGGGCCTCAACTTCGTTTTTGCAGAGAAAGTTGAAGATAGGCTACAACCGGGCCGCAAGAATCATGGATACTTTGAGGGAAAAAGGGCTTGTTTCCTCGGCGGAAGATAGCCAGGATGGTTTGTAACATGTTTTAAATTAGTAAATTGAGTATTGCAAGTTTGGAGATTTTTGATAACCTTCGAACATGGATGTGAAGATTGGAAGATTCCTAGAGCTTAGCTGTGCCCTGGTCATTGCGCTCATTCTCCTGCCAATCATGTTCATAATTGCCATTTTGTCTAGATTTGAGATCAAAAAAGTTGGCATTTTTTTTACCCAGGAAAGGATTGGCAAAAATGGTAAGCCGTTCAGAATAATAAAGTTCAGGACGATGCGCAGAACCATTGCCGATACCAAAGATGACGATATTGCTCTGAATTCATTTAACGAAAAATTAGTCACGAAATTTGGTAAATTTTTGAGAAAGACTCGGCTAGATGAGCTTCCCCAGATTTTTAACGTTATCAAGGGCGACATGGGATTTATTGGCCATCGACCGTTGACGATGGACTTTTTTGATGTCATAAATAACGATGTTGAATACAGGAAAATTTTGAAATTTAAGCCCGGAATAACCGGCTATGCGACGCTGAAAATCCTTGAGTACGAAGCCAATGTGTTGAATAATGCCGAGGATAGGGCCGATGCTTACCTGCGTTTTGTTTTCCCGAAAAAAATGAAATACAACCTTGAGTACTTGAAGGAGAAGAACTTGTGGTTGGATGCAAGCATAATATTCATGACCGCCGTTGTGTTTTTCAAGTATCTGAGTTCGTCGCTAATGGGCATAATTTTCGATATTTTTGGTCAAAAGAAAGTAAAAAGTCTAACGCCCATCGAAAAAAGCGAAAAAGTGTCCCAACGTTCCTAGGCGGTAAGTATTTTAACATCAGGCTCTTAGTCACAGGTCCAATTTGCCTGGGTTACCGAGTTCTGGAACGCAATTCAAAAGTTTGGTAGTGTATGGGCTTTTAGAATTTTTGAATATATTTCCGGTACTGTTTATTTCTGCGATTTCCCCGTTGAACATTACCATGGCTCTGTCAGCGAAGCCATTGATTATGCCGAAGTTATGAGTTATCAGCAGTATCGCAAGTTCACGTTCTTTTTTAATGTTTTTTAGTAGAGTTATGATTTGTTTTTGGATTGTTACGTCCAACGAAGTGGTGGGTTCGTCCGCTATCAATAATTTTGGGTGGCTGGCTATGGCTATGGCAATCATCGCCCTCTGTTGCATGCCACCGCTAAGTTCATGCGGATAAGCATAATAAAATCGCTTATTTGTTAATCCCACATCATCCATGAGTTCCATGACCGCATGTTTGGACTTTTGTTTCATCGATTCGCGGATTTGATATCCTATTGTGAGTGAAGGATTTAGTGCAAGGCCTGGCTCCTGAAAGATGTAGGCTATTTTGTGCCCTCGGTAGGATGCCATATTTTTTTCTGGAATCGACAATAGATCTACGCCGTCGAACAGGATGTTTCCCGACAGGCTCGCTATTTTTTTGTTGAACAAATTTGCTATACTTAAAGCCACGGAAGTTTTCCCACTGCCGCTTTCCCCGATAATTGCAAAGGTTTCGCGCGGTTTTACGTGGAACGAAATATTGTTTATCGCCAGGACTTCTGGGTTTTTAAATCGGACAGTCAAATTGCGTATGTCCAGTAACTTCGCATCGGTATCGTGCATAATAACTAATTGATGATGTGTTAATTATGAATTTTGTAACCTATTACTAACCGTTGAAATATATTCTTTCATGATTGCAAATAAAGTCCAGCAATTTAAAGTGGTCCAGATAATTAGGAGGAAAATATGGAAAAAGATATAATCGTATCTGGTGTGCATCTAACACTTACAGAAGCACTTAAGCAAAAAGTTCACGAAAAAGCTGAAAAATTATTTCGGCATGGCGAAGGGATTGTGCGCATAAGGGTTGAGTTGCAACATGAACAGAGCAAGGATCCTAGTAATGAATTTGTGGCAAAAGGTCATGTGGAAATCCACGGCCCGGACATCATAGCCGTGGCCTCCAGCGATGATTTGTATAAATCCATAGATCTGCTTGTGCAAAAATTGGATAGACAGTTGACGGACAAGGCCAGCAGGGAAAAAAAGTAACGATTTTTTTCGAGCTATAAAATTAAGTTACGTTGTCTAACTGCTTCATAGGTAACCACTGCGGTTGCAACGGATACATTTAGGGAATCTGAACTGCCAAGCTGGGGGATTTTAACCGAGATAGAATTCGTGTTCCTAAGCCAGAAATCCGAAAGGCCCCTAGCTTCGCTGCCGACGATAATTGCCAGGCTATTTGTCAAATTTTCCTCCCAATAAATCCGGTTGCCGTGCGGGGTTGTGCAGATAATTTTCAGACCATTGCTATGGCAAAATTCATCGAAAGCTATTGAGCTGCAACCTATTATCGGAATTGAGAATATTGCGCCCTGGGAAGATCTTATTGTGTTTGGGTTATAGGGGTCAGTTGACGCATCCAGCACGGCCAGTGCGGTTGCTCCGGCAGATTCGGCCGTTCGAATTATCGCACCCAAATTGCTTGGTTTTTCTAGACTCTCAGCGGCAATTATTAATGGATTGCCGGGCTCCTCTTGTCGAATATGGTCCAATGGTTTTACGAATGGCTTGCCCAGTCCGATCAGGCCATCGCCATTTTCTCTGATAGATATTTTTTGATAGGCCTGTTCACCGACTTCGATCATCGGAATATTCGCCGAGGATAATTTTTCTAATGATCCATGAAATGTGTTGTCAGTGAACAACTTTTGGCAGAAATACACCTCGGTTACCAGGTTGGCTTGGAAGGCTCGCATCAGTTCTCGATGGCCTTCGATCAAATAGGTTTTATATCGCTCTCGACAGGATTTCTTTTTCAACTTGTCGAGAAATTTTATCTTTGGATTATTTTTGCTCTCCAGGGCCACAAACCGGATATCTTTTGTTGATTTATGGCCCAAAAGCAATACTACTTGTGCATGTGCATAAAATTTGCCTGGAATGATCCATCGAAATTTTTTGTTATGAGTTGTTTTATTTCAAGCAGTTGTATGGATTTTAGAATCGGCCCGAGAGTCAGCTGGCTATTGATCATTATGTCATCTATGGTAGCATTGTCACAGGATTTTAGAAAATTAAGGACTTGTCTTTCAACAGGATCGGAGATTTTTGGTTCCTCCTTTTGATCATCAAAAACGAGAGCCTGTTGCATTGGAAAATTTATTTCCTCCAATATATCATCCACCGAGGTCACAAGGGTTGCTCCATTTCTGATCAATTCGTGGCAGCCTTCGCTGGAGGTTTGATCTATTCTGCCAGGTATAACAAATACGTTTTTTCCCTGTTCGCAGGCGATGTTTGCCGTTATCATGCTGCCGCCATGTTTTGCGGTTTCAATGATGATGACGTTGTCGCAAAGCCCTGAAATAAGCCTATTTCGTATGGGAAAAGTTTGCTTGTCAGCCCTTTTTTCCAGAGGAAATTCCGAAATAATACAACCCTGTTCAGCGATTTTTTTGTATAGGCGGCGATTTTCGGATGGGTAAATGATGTCGATGCCACAACCGAGAACAGCGATGGTTTTGCCACCGGCTGCGATGGCTCCTTCGTGGGCCGAACTGTCTATTCCCTGGGCCAGGCCACTGACTATACAAAACCCCAGATTTGCCAGGTTTATCGCAAATTCTGTGGCTACCTTAATGCCGTAAAGCGTTGGTTTTCTTGTACCTACGATAGCTATACATCGGGAGTTTAGCAAAGATCCGTTGCCGATGGAATACAGCCCAATGGGTGGATCGTGGATATTTTTTAGTGATTTTGGATAATTTTCATTGTCACAATAGCCAATAAAATCCCCTCGAATTTTGGCCAATTTTGTTTCAGTTTTACCTAGGTCGAAAAATTTCTCCCAGTTTAGTATTTTATTAGCAATGGCTTCGGATACAAGTCCGATCTCCATGAGTTCTTCTTTGGTTGCCGAGAATATTTGGTGAAGATTTTTTTTGAAATTATTATATAGCTTGAAGAAGGTGATGCTGCCGATGGTTGGCAATGAACTCAGTATCATTAGCAATTGCGTATTTGTCAGCCCAGCTAGCTTCATTTTCGATTTTTTCTCATAAAATTATCAGGATGTCAAACGAGAAAATTATCAAAATTACTTCCTGTCTGGTCCATCGATGATCGGTTGTTTTTGTCTGGGTTCATTCTGTAATGTATTGTCAGCTAAGCCGATAACCCTGATTATCTTGGCTGATTCATGGCCATCGCCACCGGTCTGGGTTAATTTTATATATCCGGCATCCATGTTGACTTCGGTCAGGGAATAGCTGATGCCATCCAGGCTAATGGAGTCATTTATCTTGTTAATGGTGTACGACTTAGCAGAAGTGCCAGACTTTATTACTATTGTGTATCTATCATCGTAGAATTTTGTATGACTGGATAGCTCAATGTTTTTAGCAAGGTCTTTGTCGTAAATTGTCACCATCGGTTTATTTTTCAATAGCGGATCAGCGGAGGAGAATTTTTCCTTGAAGCCGATTATGGAAATGTTTTTATCAGTCAGTTCATCCCCAACTTCGCATCGGAAGCTTTGGTCTTTTGTTATATCGTATAGTATTAATGTAAATTTATTGTTATCGCCGAAGCCGGCTGGCTTTTGAAAATAACCGAAAAATTGTATCTTATATTGTTGTCTTGAAATTGATGTGACAGTTAAATCGAGATTTTCGCTGTGTAATTGTGGCAATGAGGCCGAAAATACCCCATTGCTGACAGAAATTTGCGGTGGTGTAAATAGATCAAATAGCCAGAATTCGCCCCGGTCCGATGGGGTTGGATCTGGCCAGGAAAACTCATTGAAATCGTACCTGAGCAGATCGTCCTGATAAGCCAGGTCTATTTTTTGATTAAGTGGTTGATCCGGCGGTTTTAGTGGTTCATTTTTGGCGGTTTTCATGCAAAAAAACTCATAGGCTGTGCCTAGAAAAAATAGGACACAGCTTGCTAATCCTAACATATTTAGAGACATCATTCGTTTATTACTTGTTCTGACCGAAGGAGTTCTTCATTATTGTTCATGAATAACCACTCCACCGTCACTTTGATTTTTGATTTCCTCGATTCAACAACTATCGTCTTTTCTTCCTTTTTAGCCTGGGGCTTATTATCTGGTTTCGTCTTCGAATCCAGTGGCGAAATTTTTATTTCTTTGAAAAGTACAGGCAGGGATTTTTGGGCTATGCCGTTCAGAAAATTGCGAAAACATCTGGTGTAACCGGCGAATGTTATTGTGAACAGAGAGGATTCCGCTCCTTTGGTTCGGAAGCTATTGAATTTTGCCGATGAAAATGTATCCGGTGCGTCTAGTTTGTTCTTGTCCAAGGAAATAGATTCTCTTTCCACGGAAATCAGTGCCATTTCATTTTCATTGGATTTGAACAGCACGGATAATAGTTTCAGTATGGCTAGGCTTTGGCTATAAAGCAGATGAATTTCTTCTGGCCGCGGTATCAGATCTTTTTTTACATAGGGTTCAAAGGCAAAGTAGTAGTCTTTCGGAACACTGATTCTGGCCTTGATTGCTTTTGTATGCAGTGACTTAACCAGTGACATCAGTGAAAAATATAGATCGACTTCGTTTTTTGGTGCGGAACTGTCCGTTATCGCCAGTGAATATTTTCTATATTCCTCCAGGTAGATGTTTGATCTAAGCTCATAGGCGCTGGCCCTGCGTCTCAGGGAAGTCAGCGTGGCTTCGGTTGGTTGCGGCTTAGTTGATTGGAGATGAGAGACTTCTAGCCGGAGTTTTCTGTTGGCTTCGTCTAAATTTTTGTTTTCTGTCATTTTTTTTATCGTGGCAAGCAGCAGCGTTGGCAATGCCAGAAATAGAATAATCAAAAAAATTATTGCGGACAGATAGGTAGCACGTTTTTTTGTAAGTGTAAAATTCATGGGCTGAAAATCTGGGAATTGTTTTTTAAAAATAGCTCGCACCGAAATAGTATGGTGTTGTTTTCCGGAGGCTGTATTTTTATTTTAGACACATTGGTTACACCAGGTAGTTTTTTCATTTTTTCGAATAATTTGTTAAATCGTTCATTGGTCAGTGATGTGAATTCTGGTAAATTTGACATGTTTTTTACAAACATTCTGCCGATTATTTTTATCGAAGGCTGGGTAGGAAGTTTTTCACCAGCATTTTTCTGTTCAGATGGATCAATCGCTAACTCATCCAGCCAGAGGTCATTAATCTCTGCCACCGAAGCCTGTAGATTTCGGAAAAATTCTATCAACAGATCCTGGTGATTTTTGGCAAAATTTGCTGTATTTGTAATTTTTTGCCTGGCTTCGACGGTTTTTTTGGCAGCCGCAATGCTACTTGCAAGCTTCGATAGATCGGCTTTATCGCTTATAAGATTGGAATTTATATGGCGCAGAACTATATTTTTTCTCAGAATGGCCGAGTAGGCAAATAGGTTTGCCGAGGTCAATAGAACCATGATCAGGATCAAATTTTTGAGATAGGACGGTAGAATACCATCGGCATATTCTGATTCATTGATATTTTTTGATAAATTTAAGACATTGTCTTTTTCATTGGATAGGTTAATGGCACCGATAAGGGCTGGAATGATCCCGGCGATAACTTGTTCTGAATCATTGTTTAGCTTTAGGTGAATTTTTATAACATTGTTTATATCTTTGATATTTTCCTGGGGTATTACATCGGCCAACCTTGGCATGCAAACGAAATCGTCGGTCAGTCCGCTAAGAACAATTGGCCCTGAATAGATTGTTCTTTTATTGTCAAAAAATTCTGATATAAAATTTCTCAATTCTTCCATTAAATATGTAGATATCTCGTCGGTAATTTGCTCTATAATCGGCGCATTTTTATCAGATGCTATCGATATTGGCCTTGAAAATAATACCGATTCCAGTTCATCCGTTGACAGGTGGACCTGATGGTCCCGTTTGATTTTTTTCGCCAGGGAATCCAGCCCAAGTGGAATCACCTTGGTTTGATGTTTGTTTTCCTCGCCTAGATGCAGGAATAGAGCGTTTTTTACTAAATGAATGAACAGTATTGGCCTGTTGTACCTATTGAAGCCGCGGATGCGCAGCACCGGGTCCGGCAGCAGTATTTTTGGAGACATTTGGGCTTTTTTCAAAGCAAGGTGCAGAGAGCCTAACACACAGGGTTCTGCTACAAAACAGTTTGCGATATTTTTGTCATTGGTTGGAGTCGGATCTATATAGTAGGCCAATTGGTCTGCTTTTTCTTTAAAAATGTTGGCAAATTCGAACTCGATTGCTTTTTTAAGCCTGTCTTCTCTCGTATTGTATGTTCGAAGCGGCACATATTTTAGGATCGAATCCGCCAGTATGATCTGGCCGACGCTTTTTCTTATTTTCTGCGGTAGGGACTCTAGGATGGTATCAATGGTTTTGTCTCTGGTTAATTCCATTGTTCCTAGCACATTTATAAGGTAATTTTCTTCTTTAAAGGAGACATCGCAAATCGTTACCATGTCATTGCTGTAATGGAGTATAACTTTATTTAGCCGCTTCATCCACAATATCCTAGGTTGTTATTCTACATTAATTTGTAACAGTGCAAAGTATTTAATTAATTGGGTGCTTCGGATAATTAATTGATATAACTTGGGTTATTTTTTACTTTCCTGGAATTTAATTTTATCTAAGGTGATCGAGGATGTACACAGCTGATGAAAGAATAGTCATAACCGGTGTGGGATTGACTGCACCTAACGGCAACTCTCTGAAGGAGTTCAGGAGTAACTTGCTAGCCGGAAAGTCAAATATCGAAATGCTCGATATTCGGTATATTGGGGTTGTTCCGGCCGGTGTATGTGATTTTGAAGCCACTCGCTATCAAAGCAAGAAGGACATTAGGAATGGTACCCGCGCCGGCAGCATTGGCGTTTATTGTGCCAACGAGGCGATTAGCGACAGCGGTATTGATTTTGCGACGATGGACAGAGCACGAATTGGCGTCTACGTGGGCATAACAGAGCACGGTAACGTTGAGACAGAGAACGAGATATATAATTTGTCCCGGTTTAACTATGATGTAAAATACTGGGGACACTATCATAACCCACGGACCATAGCCAACAATCCGGCCGGTGAGATTACCATAAATCTGGGGATAACCGGGCCTCATTATACCATCGGCGCTGCCTGTGCGGCTGGTAATGCAGGGTTAATCCAGGCACTTCAAATGTTACGGCTTGGCGAAGTTGACATTGCCATCGCCGGTGGTGTCAGCGAAAGCATAAGGTCTTTTGGCATATTTGCTGGATTTAAGAGTCAAGGTGCGCTGGGTTATAACCAGGATCCGAACCGGGTTAGCCGACCGTTTGACAAGGCAAGAAACGGGATTGTGGTGAGCGAAGGTGGATGCCTATATGTTGTTGAACGGCTGAGGGATGCTCTGTCACGTGGCGCGAAGATCTATGCCGAGATAGTTGGCTATGCGATAAACTCCGATGCCACGGATGCTGTCAAGCCGAATTCGACCAGGCAGGCGGAATGCATTCGTCTTGCTTTAAAAATGGCCAATATGCAGCCCGGTGACGTGAGTATAGTTAGCACCCATGCCACGTCGACAGCCCAGGGAGATATATCTGAGTGCGTTGCGCTACGGGAGGTGTTTACCGTTGGCAATACGTATTTCAATAATACTAAAAGTCTTATAGGTCATGCCATGGGAGCTGCTGGAGCCTTGGAGCTGGCTGGGAATTTGCCATCTTTTGATGATCATTATGTCCATGCGACGATCAATATCGATGACATAGATCCCAGCTGTCGAATCGATAATCTGGTGTGCAACAAGGCAATAAAGCTAGATAACCCGGATGTGATTTTGAACAATTCCTTTGGAATGATGGGTGTAAATTCCGTTGTTATAGCTAAAAAATTTTCAGCCTAGGTCAGTAGACATCACGTTGATAGCGTTTATCTTTGTACATCTGTTTGACGAATCCATCAGGATCGTTGGTATGTTTGCTAAGTATTGTTTTTAGAGTGGCCTCAACATCTTTTGCCATCTTCGAAGCGTCTCCGCATAGGTAAAAATAGGCACCGTTGGTGATCCAGTCGAGTATCAGGTTAGCGTTTTCTAACATCTTATCTTGGACATAGATCTTATGCTCTTGGTCTCTGGAGAATGCCAAATCAAGACGCCACAGGTCTCCCTGATCGACCAGAGAAAGCAGTTCATCTTTGTAATAAAAATTTTCCGTTCGATGTTGTTCTCCGAAAAACAACCAATTGCGCCCGATGGCGTTACCTTTGGCCCGGCGGGTAGCCCTTTCCAGAAGAAATGACATGAAAGGTGCGAGGCCGGTGCCGGGTCCTACCATGATAATGTCAGCGGAGTTTTCCGGTAGGGAAAATTTTGAATTCACTATAAACACCTCGGCCTGTTCTCCAACCTGTAGCTCATTGCACAGATAGGTTGAAGCCACACCACGGCGCTCTTTGTTGTTCTCTACCACATACTTAACAGCCGCGACCAGTAGGTGGATTTTGTCCGGTGTGGCGCTATAGGCAGACGATATGGAGTACAGTCTGGGCGGCATCCTTCCTAATGTATCGGCTAAGTCCTTGGCTGACAATGTGATACTTTCGAATTTTTGTAGTATATCGGCCAGGCCATTGGTCTTCAAGAAAGTCTCAAATTTTTGGCCATCACCGCTGGTTATATCGAAATATTCTTCCAATTCTTTTTCATCTTTGATTTTTTTTGCAAGGCTTTCCCAGAAGCGTTTTGGCAGATGTGTCAGACATAATTTTTCTGTAAGTGCTTTACCGATAGTTAGTCCGGATTCTCCAATTTTTACAATTTCATCGTAATTTAATCCAAGCCTGTTTAATATACTCACCACATCTTTTTCTGGATTTTTTGGCATCACAGCCAGGGCATCGCCGCTTTTATAACTGTGGCCGCCGGAATTTTCGAATACCAGGTGATAGCCAACTTTTTCTGTGTTTGGTCCGCTAAGTCTTTTGCGCTCAATGAGTTTTGCCCTAAATACATTTCTATTATGATTGGCTTGTTCCTGGAGGTTGTTGCCATCCATGGATGGACTACTGCCGGTTGCGACCATGGTGGTTTCCTTGTCCACGACAATTGCAGTTTCTCTGTTGTATGGTTCTATAACTATTTCTTCATCAACGCGTAATGATAAAGTTGTGGTGTCCGATGGGTTAATTAGAGCCAATTGATTGCTATTCTGAACAGACTTTTCTGACTTTTCCGGTTTTTCCGACTTTTCCGATTTTTCTCTTGGCTCTTCCATCTTTGGCAAAGTTTCCAGCTTACCATCTTCATATTCAATTACATAGCCTTCATGGATCAACCAATTTAGATTTTTTGCAATTTCTTCGATGGGGGCACTAATCCCGCTGGTCGGGTTGCGAATCTTCTGTTCCAGTTCGGATATTTTTATACCATTATTTTTTTCTAAAAATTCTATCAGTTGGCGGATTTCATTGGTAAAAACGGAGTTGCTTGGCACAAATTTTCTACGAGCGGCGCAGACGTAGGATATGCCACTTTTCCCATTTTTATATACGGAAAAATGAAAGCTTCTGAATTTGCCACGGAGCCGGTTAGCGGTATCGAGCGGGATCCTTTTTTGCCATAGCCAGGCATAGTCTATCGATTTTTTGAGCAGGCAGCGCTGCATGGTCACTAGTACCGTTCCTGGTATCCTTAGCATTATCGATTCCTTTATCGCTTTGTCTTTAAAATTCTCCAAAAGATACTGCTTAGCCTCGGATATCGATTCAATTTTTGGCAAATCGTCGGTATTTTCTGGCATTTTGGGCTTGTATATTAGGCGCCTAGACATTTGCTCAAGCCATTTCTGGATCTCCGCTTCGTCATGGACGATCTCTATTTTTGACATAAATTTACCAAAAGACATGAATTTTATCTCGGACTCATAGTGTTCTTTGACTATCGCCCTGTATTTGTGGTAGTTAGGTGGAGCCAGCAGCTTCCCGGTAATGCCACATCTGTGGACACTGGTGAAATTACCTTTTGGCTTCTCCACATCGATTTCGGTTATGTCAAAAAATTTGTCCATATGATGTCTAGCTATGTGGAGAACAACATCTTGTTCGGTTTCGAAAGGAACACCATCGGGCAGAGATAGATACAGTGGCTCCAGCTCTCCGTTTGCGTTTGGTTTCTTTTTTATTGTGACGACGAAATTTTCTGGTTTTTCAAGCATCAACCGAGCCACGTTGAACAACTTATAGGTTTTGCAGGAGGTCTGCATCATCGCGACCATGGCTTTAAATGGTTCATCGTTCTGGTAAAAGGCGACGTCGACGATGGGCTCAAAGGGACGCCTTACGGGCCTGAACCTGTTGTGCTGCTGATATTTCCTGTGATTATCAGCCCGAAAGTTGCCCTGGTTACGCCTGGGTGATCTTTGCGGATATTGCCGATACTTTTGGCTGGAATTTTTAATTTCGGGATCGCTCCATTTTACTCCAAACTTGAGATTGGAACCCAACGGAGTATCCTTGCTTTCTGATTTTTCAGCTATTTCAGCTATTTCGGTTATTTCAGCTATGTCATCTGCGCTATTCGGTCTTTCAATTCTGTCCATGGGCCGATGTCTCCTTTCCAACAAAACAAGTTGATAAAATTAATTCCAAAACTATGGCAACTACAATATTTTTATTGCTAACATGATTGAATGTATTTCGCTTGTCGCAGATTTCAGCTCAGGTGGTGGAATGGTAGACACGCATGTTTGAGGTGCATGTGCCGCAAGGTGTAGGGGTTCGAGTCCCCTCTTGAGCACCATCTAAAGCACTATCTAAAAAACAAGGCACCGAATGTCGATGCCTGTATTTTGATATATTTTTTAAATATTAACTACCAACGGCCAGGGTTAATGTTGGAGCTATGGATTTAGATTCTCCTGACTGAAGATTGAATAGGTGATTCAATAACATAAAAGTCGTTTTGGAATTTAAATCGTTGTCGTTTATGTAAAACCATGAACCTCTGTATTTTATCGATACAAACGCTCCCTGAGGTTTTTCCTCCGAAGAATGAACCTTGAGCAGTTCTCCAGATAGATTGTTTGTCCAATCAAAAATATCTCCGGTGTCATCATAGGTCAATGTGACCAGACCGGCATTGATATCATTTTGGGAGACCGTGACGGCATGGGATAGATAAAAAAGCACTTCCATGATCGAACGTGTACGTATGGTCAGGGTATTATCCGAGCTGTCTATAAAATTGTTTCCGAAAGTGAATTCGTCAGTGTCCAGAGACAAATCCAGGAGATTTTTTAGTTCGTATTTTTCCGATGCCAGATAGGGGCTCGATGAAAGTTTAAGAACCAATTCATTGTTTTTCGTTCCTATTTCTATCTCGCCACTGCGGTCGAGCTTGGCCAATAACTCCGTGGTGCGGAAGAAGCTTTCATATTCTGGCTTTGTTTCTGGAGTTGGGCCCGAGGCGGTTGATGCATTATCCAGATCATTGATCCGTTCCACACACAGGTTGAATACCCGGTCTATGGTCCAGCCAGCCTGAACCATGGTGAGTATTATTGATAGTGGGATTGGAGACACAAGATGTTTAACAAATTTTTCGCCCTGAAGGGGAGCATAGGTTATGGTTGGGGTCCTGGTTTCTTCGGTTCCTAAAAGTGGAAAAGCCATGACTGCTGTAGGTCCAGAATTATGCGCATTGACGTTCCATTGGGTTTTCCCAAGTCCCATGGAAACCTTTGCTGACCTGGATTCGGTTATGCCGCTAACTTCTAGAAAATATGGCGTATCGCGGTACTTTAACCTAACAAGGTTAAGCAACATCTGTTCATTTGCAGTTTCAGCCAGCGCATAGTTATATTCCGGCTGGGCTTCTTTAATAGAGTCAGGGCCTGTCGATTGACATCCACTCAATAACGCAACTGCAACTCCAACAATTATCAGATAGTTTTTCATTTCATTTTCACTATAGTATGTAGTGTAAACAACCATTTTATATTATAAGTCAACAAAATTAGCATATAATAACATATCTGATGTTTTCGTGATTTTTGACATTATTTTTCATTGAGTTCTTTGTATTTTGTCAGCACATCTTCGGCCATATCTATCACCGAGTATCGGGCAAAAAGATCGGCTGATTCGGACTCTAGGTTTTCCATGGCTTTGGTTAGCTTTTCTGTATCGGTAACTTCTGGCACATCCATATTATATATATAGATTAGATTGCATAGTTCATCACTCTTTTTATCCTTGACCAGTCTGCCGATATTTCCCTTGGATATATGATCCAAGACCTGTTGTAAGTCACTTCGCTGGAGATCATTTAGCGTTTTGTCTTTATGATCCTGGATCTTTAGCTGTTTTTCGAGTGCGATGGCCTGGAATGTTACATCTTTTTTAAGTGAAGACTCTATCTCTTTAAGTATTTCAGAGCATTTTCTGTCAAATGCCGCCGAAGCTTCTTTTTTTACGTAATCGGCCTGTACCAATGACCTAGCTTCGTCGAATGACATTTTGACCGGATATATTTTTTCTTTTAAAAATAGCACCGCGGCGTTGCCATTGATTGTTTCGTAGGGATCCGAAAAGTACCTGATTTTGTCAAGATCAACTAGGTTTTTTATAGCTTTGGAAGGTAGATTCAGGTCCGTGGGAAGATTATCCAGGTCAAAACAGGGAATTGGTTTTTCGGTTATCCTATTGGCTTTTAAGATATTATGGAACATTTCGCTGTCGTAGGCTATGCCATTTGTATAGAGACCATACACAAAATCTCCGGCGGCTTTTATCGCTAGTTTTTTCAACTGGGATTTTTCGTATTCGTCGATTATTTCTTTTTTCAGAGCCTCCTTATCGTCCTTGAATTTATCAAATTGGGCTTTTTTGTCGCTGTAAAATTTTTTCAGGATGTCTTTTGTGGCCGGAGTCATGGATTCGCGAAACGCATCTTTTTCGAATTCAACATAGGTGGCTATGAATCTTTCTGGAAAATAGTAGCGGCCTGGGTTTTCATCAAAAAACGCCTTTAGCTCTTCTTCAGAAAAATTTGTCGATGGCTCATCCGCATTCAGCTCCACCAGATAAAAGGACCATTTGGTTTCGTTCTGTTTGACCAGTTCCTCTGCCTGTTGTTCCAGGGCAAAACCACAGCCACCGATGGCATTTTCGATGAATTGCAAACGAAAATCATTTTCCATCGTGCGTTTTAATGTTTCGGCATCGTGGTCACGCCTTACCAGAGAACCGATGATTGTGTTGTAGGCCGATGGGCTAAATTTACCGTCTTTATCGATAAACATTTTGTATTTTTCTACAAAATCGTCCAAAATCTTTTTGTCCGGGATTGGTATTTTCATTTTGTTTGCCATGTCTATTTTCACGGCACGCATAAGTGCTTCATCCTGAAGACCACCGAAGTATAACAAATCAAATCGGCCGTTGAGGGTTGCACTCATTCTTGTTTCTTCCAGCAGAGAGTTGATGTCTTTCTGCGAACTTAGGTTATAGCCAAAGAAATTTATGGCCTTAACCCTGCTTCTCCCTATGCCCGGTGAGGAACCCACGGTGAAAACAAAGCTGACGATAATAATAAATAGTAATATCGAAAATAGCCATTTGTGATGTTTTTGCAAAATACGTTCTAGGAAAGAAATCATGAGTTAAAAGTTTTGAAAAATGAAAATAAAATTCCTACGCAAATTACAATAAATTATTACTGATGTATTATAGTTTTTAATATGTCAAAATGTTACAGAACAAAAATGTTCTTGTAAATTTTGGCAAAATCAGAGCCTATAATAGTGAATGGGCGTTTTGAACAATATATTTATTGTGGCGATCATCACCTTAAGTTCGAGAATTTTCGGACTGTGGAGAGATATATTGACGTTTACTGCACTTGGTACCGGCATAGAGAACTCGGCGTTTATTTTTGCATTTACTCTGCCGAATCTTTTTAGACGGCTATTCGGTGAAGGTGCATTGACGTCGGCATTGGTTCCGGTGTTTTCGGATGAGTTTCACAAGAACAGCTTACAGTCAGCTTTCTCTCTTTTGAATAAGACTGTTACCAGGGTAGCGTTAATATTACTAGGGATAGTTGCGTCGGGTATGCTGATTATAGGTGTTTTTTTTGCCCTGGGCCTGGATCAGATTGGCAACAGGTGGCGTTATAGCCTTAACTTTTCGGCGCTATTGTTACCCTATATGATTTTTGTATGTTTGGCTGCGATATTTTCTGCGGTTCTGAATGTGCTTGGCCAGTATTTTCTTTCATCGATGAATGCTATCTGGCTAAATGTGAGCATGATTGTATTTTTCTATATATCCGGTTATTACTGCCAATATGGACTGGTGAGTAGGATTTACTGGCTGTGCGCCGGCGTACTTGCAGGTGGAGTGGTCCAGCTAATGCTGCCGGTGATCCAGCTTTATAAACTTGGCTGGCGTGTAAAATTTGACCTGGGCACGAGCCCTCAATTTCATAGGCTTAAGCAATTATTTATACCCGGCTTCGTCGGGGCATCGATAATGCAGGTAAACATAGCTGTGTCCAGATGGTTAGCCTTTGGGTTATCCAATAGCGCGATGTCCATACTATATTTGGCTAATCGGTTGATGGAATTACCCCTGGGCGTGTTTGTTGTGGCCATTACAACGGTGATGTTTCCTAACATGTCAAAATTTGCATCAAAAAATGATAGGGCCAGATTATCTGCAGCTTTTCAGCGTGGCGCGAACATGATCATTGCTATAGTACTACCGGCTGCCCTAGGGATAATCGTCCTACGAAGTGAGATTTTTATCGTTCTGTTTAAATATGGGAATTTTGGCCTGGACGATATGCTTGATACACTACCTGTGGTATATGTGTTCATGATTGCCATGGTGTTTTATGCACTGTCCACATTTTTTGTTCGAGGCTTCCATGTCATGAAAAATACGAAAATTCCGGTATATATATCCTTGGTTAGTTTTATAGTGAATTTTATTGCGACGTTGATACTTATGAAACCATATGGGGTGAAGGGAGTGGCCATGGCCAACCTGTTATCTGTGGTTGTGCAGACGGTTTTGTTATATCTGTTTCTTATTAGAATAGATCATTTGTTTAGGCTCAAAAATCTGTATGACACGTTATCCACGGTGATTTTTTCCTGCCTAATTATGTCAACCGTTGTGGTGTTTTGCTGTACTTGGTTAAAAAATGCGGTTTGCTCAGAAAAACTATACGGTGTTTTATCCATCCTGGTCGGTGTTCCGGTTGGAGTTGGTTCCTATTTGGTGTCACTCTACTTGCTTGGATTTAAAAAAATCCTAACCAAACCTTGATGCTTTTTGTTTTTTTTGTTTTTTTGTTTTTTCTGTTTCTTTTGTTTTTTCGTTTTTTGATTTTTTGGTTGAAAAGTCAGGTAATTGTAAATGGTTATTGACCAGCATTAGGTTTGGTTAGTATATGCTGAACGGGTTGTGGCGTAGTCTGGTAGCGCACTTGCATGGGGTGCAAGGGGTCGAGAGTTCGAATCTCTCCAGCCCGACCAAAATACTTATTTAATTTAATTGGTGGCTGTTGCCCTGATTAGACAGAAGTATACCTTGTATTCTAGGTTAATCGGAGATCGATGGTTAAGCAGCGCGAGCGCGTTATTAGAATTATTACTAGCTATGTTTGCTCCTATTTTTTTGAAATGCATTGCGGCGGCCTGGGCCGAAGGGAATGATAGTTTGAAGGTTTTTGTCTGGCTGGCTATTATTTCTCCAAAAGATTGGCAAATACCCTCTAACTCCTGCTGGGTCTTGTAGTTAAGTAACGGCGAAGTTTTCCCACTGGTTTCAAATATTTTTGAAAATTCTCTAAAACTACCATCGACCAGGGTTGAGAATGCGAAATATTTTGAGACCTTTAGTATTTTTTGGATGAATTTTTCGAGGTTGTTGAACCATTGGACACAGAGATTTGAAATGGCCAGATCGAAGTTCGTGCCAAACTCCTGGGATTCGGCGTCGCACTCGGTGTATATCACCTTATGGCCCTGGAGCTTACGCCTGGCAATGGCTAGCATTTTTTTGGAAATGTCCAGGACCTGGAGTTTGGCATTGGGAAAATATTTTAGCGTTTCGATGGCTGCGAACCCTGTGCCACAACCAACGTCCAGCACCGAGCGGGTTCCCTGTAAATCTCGAACCATACCAACGAGTTGTATCGCGGTTTCTTTCTGTACAATGGCCTGGGCGTCGTAGTGTTCAGCAGCCAGGTCGAATTTACTGCCGATTAGGTGATTCATGGTCCCGAATGAATTCAATTAGGGTTTTAATGACTTCACTGGCAAGATCATAGCCAAGGGTGTGCCCGGCCAGGTCCAGATATTTTATTGTGACCTGGCTGTGGGATCGAAAATTGTCCTCGATTAATGATTTTGGAACGATCTCATCCTTCGTTCCGCCGATGATGAGCGTTGGCAATTGCCTAGGTAGGAAGGAGTTATATAACATTTGCAGATCCATCGCCAGTCGGTCGGTATCCGGTTTGGATTTGGGAATTATGCCCTGGCCACAGGAATTGTAAAACTGTTCCAGGTGGGCCGTTGGGTTGTCATGAACCGAGCTAACCATACGGTCAAGGTGGGGCTTTCTAAGTCGGCGAAGCTTTTCACCGTTGCCAAGAAAGTTGCAAAAACACTGCAATCCCACTAGGATATCGAAATTTAGTGTTGAGTTGCTTAGCTTTGCAAAACCAAGGGAATGGCCCAGCCCTATATATTTTTCCCTGGGATCCAGGACCAAATTGTCCTTGAAAAACATCCATTTTTGACCATTCAGCCGGTTGATAAAATTTCCCCAATAGCTGTGATCGAAGCCAAAACCATGGGCTAAAATAAACGTGTAGCTGTTCATGAGAAGGCACTTAGTAGTTTTGTGATATCATTTTGGGTATGCCTAGCATTGACGGCGATGCGCAGGCGTGGTTTGGCTACGGTCGGCCTTCGCAGGGCCGATACCAGCAGGCCGTTTTTGCATAGATCTTCTTTCTTTTTCATCACTTCATTCGGGCCGTTGAATAGGACTGGGATTATGTTGGTTCCGTTTCCTAACACATTGTATCCAAGGTCCTTGAGATAATTTTTCAGTCGGGTAGATGTTTCAATCAGTGCCCTCCGTTCTTTTGTCATGGTTTTGGCTATTTTCCAGGCCCGGGCCGCTGCTCCAATGCAAAATGGGGCCAGGGCTGTCGAATAGATGAAGCTCTGACATTTGTTTATTAACATGTTTTTAATCAAAGAATTACAAGCCACATAGGCTCCGGTTGAGCCCAGGGCTTTGCTGAGAGTTCCCAGGATAATCGTTCTGTTTTTATCCAGATCGAAGTCCGTTGATAGGCCATAGCCGTTTTTGCCCTGCAGTCCAATGGCATGGGCTTCATCTAGGTATAAGATGGCGTTATAGTTGCTGGATAGATCAGCCAAAATTTTCAGGTTTGCCCTGTCACCGTCCATGCCAAACACAGTCTCCGATGCGATGATAATCGTTCCGTGGTTATTTATATTTTTTTTCAAAATTTCGCCAAGCATCGTGTAATCTAAGTGGTTGTAGCGTAATAACTTGGCTCCACTAAGCAGGGCACCCTGATATAGGCTCGCATGGTTTAATTTGTCGAAGATGATTAGGCTGGTTTTGTCCGAAATGGCTGGAATAATCCCGATGTTGGCATCAAAGCCGGAATTGAATAGCAGTGCCGTTTCTGTTCCATAGTCTTTGGCTATTTGGGCTTCAAAATCTTCGAATAGATCACTGTTGCCGGACAAAAGCCTCGATCCGGTACTTCCTGAGCCATAGAGTCTTGCTGCTTCATAACCGGCTTCTAAGAGGGCTGGGGAGTTGGCCAGTCCCAGATAGTCATTGCTGGAAAAATCCAGTCCACCCTGGTGCTGTGCTTTGAGCGATCTCAACAGGCCAGATTTTTCTAATTTGGCTAGATAATTTGTGTAATTAGAAACCATCTGGCTGGCTGCATTCATTTCGATCGCAACCCCCACCATGATACAAATTGGGCGAAATTCAAGTAATTTAATGCCTCTGCCTCTTCGCTCTGGCCTTCTATTATATCATGGGAGGTTTTTTGATAGGTTGATCCTGGATTACTGCACTTTTAATGCCAAGATCTTTCTGCGATGCCATGAGTGGTTTTTCCAATTCCTTGAATTTATTTTTTGTTACGCCGGATAGTGGCCTGGTGTCAGTCAGCACTTCATTTTCAAGGTTTCGACGCTTGCCTAGATTAGCCCTGATTTTATGTTGACGCATCTCCTGGTGTACGTTTCGCGAATTGTCCATGTCGGCGACCTTGGCTTCTTTGGTCGTTGTTATTCCAAGCGATGTTTGGGCCAATGCACCGATTTTGCGGGCTTCGTTATCGCTGGGATCAGCTCCTCCAAGGAGTAGACTGAAATCGAACTGCAAGAATGTCATTAGAGCGGACATTAACGATGATCTAACTCGTTCTGCAGAAGCGCTTTCATTCCTATGGGATTGTTTAACATCGGATGCACTTCCGGTTACATCGACGTCATCCGGGATGCCATCCTTGTCGCTATCTACGGCTGGTTGGTTATCAGTGTCTTTTGCGTCAATATAATTCGGGACACCATCATGGTCATCGTCGTTGACATCTATTTTGTGCTCATTTCCCTGGTGCTGGACCAGACCCACGGAGCTGATGCTTGGCGGATCGTCTGTTACCCTAAGACCGGCTAGGTTCACACCCATTGGTGCATCCGTAAGTGATTCTGTGCCAATGCTAAGCTCGCCGACTGTCGAAATCGTTGGATTTTCTATCTTGGTCTCCTGATTTACCGCATCGAGATAGTCGTTTATTATACTTATCCTATCGGTATTACTGGAAGAATGGACTGTGAGGTCGTCACTCATCTCACACTATCGTAAGCAGTTGGGTTATGTTATCTGAATGTTCAAATGATTGTTGTGGATCGGACTGGACGAAATTTTCTATTTTTTTCAATATTTTTGGTACCGTTGTGAAAAAATTGCAAATCACGTTTGATAGCAGATTTGCATTGAGAATTTCAGTGGATATGCTATAGGAAAGCACGATTTTGTTTGTATGCGCATCCAGGCCGATGGTGCACTGATTTGTCTCTAGTCCATGGAGGTTCAGCTTCAGGAGATATTCCAGCGCATCGGCCTTGTTGGTCTGTGGTAGATCACCAATCGGCGAATATATATGCAGCAGAGCGGCGGTGCGGGAAAGTTCAATAATGTATTCGGTCTCAAATTGATCTTGCTTTATGATGCAAAGGCCATCGTCCCTTAGTTTTAAATTAAGTCCTAGGGATCTACCGACTTCGCCAAGCATTCCATTGATAAAAGCTCTATTTTCCATAGCCATATCCTCTTGGAATATATTGTAAAAAATATGGTGAAAGATTCAATCTAAAAACATCGTCAGACTAGAATCATTGCTCCAAGTGACAGAAACACAAATATGCCGAAGGAGTCCGTAATGGTTGTGAGCATAATGTAGGAGCTACTGGCCGGATCAAATTGGAGTTTTCTCAGCACAATGGGTATAATTGTGCCACAGAGGCCGGCCATTATCATGTTCAATACTATTGATATGAATATGACACAGGCAAATAGGCAACTGTGCCTACATATCAATGATATAACTGCTGCAGCCGATCCAACCACCAGGCCGTTTATGAAGCCTTTAATGACTTCCCTCAGGCAAACTTTTTTAGCATCTCCGATGTGGAAATCTCCTAGGGCAAAGCCTCTTATGGCGATTGCCAATGTTTGGGCTCCGGAATTTCCACCGAGGACTGAGGTGAGGTTCATGAATGCTGCCAGGGCTGTCATCTCCCGTATCTGGGTTGAAAATGTGGATATTATTTTTGTAGAAATCATTGCCGTGAAAAGGTTTATGATTAACCATGGTATGCGTCTATTGGCGCTATAGCTGATGGAATCATTTATGGTCTCATCGGAACCAGCACCATGGAATTTCTGTATGTCTGACGTGGCGGCTTCCTGGAGTATATTTATGACGTCATCGTGGGTAATGATTCCCAACAATCTGCCCTGGCCGTCGATGACTGGTAATGTTTGCAGGCCGGATTCGGTCATTATTTGTGCGACTTTTTTGTCTTCGGTCTGATAATTACAGGCATGGCTAATGTCTGTGTCCATAATGTCGGCCACCTTTTGATCCGAATTGGCCCATATTAGATTCCTTACGGATGTGGTGCCAACCAATTTCCGTTGATGGTCGATAACATATAGAGTATCAGTATTTTCCGTTTCATTTTTTTCTTTTTTGATATGCTGTATGGCCTCGTCGACGATCATCGACACCCGTAGGGTTGTTACATAGGGAGTCATGACGCCACCGGCCGTATTGGGATCATATTTGAGCAGGTTCCGTATGGTGGCACCGATTTCTTTTGGCAGTTTTGTTATAAGCCTTTCCCTGTCTCTGACTTCGAGATTTAAAAATAGATCAACTGCATCATCTGGTGCCAGTTTTTCGATGATTTTGACGGCCCGGAAATCTCTCATGGTTCTTACTATTTCGGCCGAATCGTCCGGTGCCATGGATGCCAGGGCTGCCGATGCAATGGTTGATGACAGTTTTTGTATTATAAACTGCTGTTCCGTTGGTTGTAGGCGTTCAAGGAATTTACCCACATCAGCCGGTGGCGTATTTGAAAGTTTCCTAACGTCTATTGAATCGATGCCAATCTCGAGCAACTGCAGAAGTTCTTCGAAATCATATTGATCAGGGTTTTTCTGGTTATAGTCTTGAGTTGTTTCGGCCATTTTATAAGTAGACTTCTGAATTAAAAATAATACAAATATTATATTTATTGCACAACAAAAATTGTGGATTCTGCGATACCAAAATGAATACTATATAATTTTTTACTTTACGCCTAGGGTGGGATTAATATTGGCACATTTAGCTAACTTTAATGTAAATGGTGTCAAATAAAGATAATCTTGAATGGTGTGTGGTTCGGTTAGGAGATGATTTTAATTGGTGGGTCGATAAGATCAGTAGTGATATTCAATGGGATGTGGATTGTTTAAGCATTATAGATCCAAAACAATTCGATTACATTGTCGATCTTGTTGCTCCATTGAAAGCCTATGGATTCAGAGAGGATATACTGGATAATGCTTTCTATAAATTTCGTATAGAAGATGTTATCAATGATAATAAGGTCAAGCTTGCCCGGGTTGATGCCAAAGCACTGGAGTCTGTCGAAAAATTGTTTTTTCTGCCAAATGTGATATCTGAAAACGAGGGGCCCTATGCAGAGTTTGTGGATCACATAATCCTTATGCGAGTCAAATTACTAAATGATCTGCTGGAATTCAATCGCCCCATCGACCCCCAGGAGCTGGAGGAAAGTATCAGGGATGTGCAAAATGAGAGATATATGGCTGGTTCAGCGACCCATTTGTTCGATGAGATTGTTTTCATATTGGATTACATCCCTGCCGGTTATGATCTGGATGAGGATACCTCAACGGATGATGAGTTTGTTGAAGACTATGATATTCCTGAGGAGGAGCCCATAGATATGTCCGGTGAAAATTGGAATGATGATGAACTACAGGGCCTGGAGGTGTTAGACTAATGGTTGACCCAAAAGATGTTATACCCCATCGGCCGCCGTTTTTATTTGTGGATGAGATCCTGGAAGTCGGTGATGGCCACGCGATTGGTAAAAAAACATTCAAAAAGGATGAATTTTTTTACAAAGGGCACTATCCCGGTCAGCCAATAACACCCGGGGTAATACTGTGCGAAGCCATATTCCAGGTGGCTGCTTTCTTTGCAATCAATAAATTGGCGAAAGATTCTGGGCCAATCGGAGGTATTACTCCTGTGCTGGCGAAAATAAATGATGCGCGATTTAAGAGGATTGTCTTACCTGGCAGTACGGTGATGTTAAAGGCAGAATTTTTGGAGTCCATGGGAAAGTTTATGATGATGCGAGGGTCAGCTTTCCATGATAAAAAAGTAGACGTTTCAATTGGGTTTTCGATTGCTTTTACGGATTCTAGATAAAATATTGGTTGAAATCTTTTTTAAAATTTTATTGCATAATTGAGTGAAATCGAATTATTTCGATAAGTTTATGGTAAATGTTAATATGAAAAAACTATTGATACCTGTGGTTTGTATTGGTTCGTTGATATTGCTCGTCTGTGGAGCTGTGGTTAATGCTGGTAATAATTGTGATACCAAGGGGTCTGGATGTAATATTCGGGTTTTTGATGCGCAGAAGGTATTGGGAGGATATTATAAGATTCGTGAAATAGGCGATGAGCTAGCCGTCAAGGTAGAAGCTGCTAAGAAGGAATTGCAGACTATGATAGACCAGAGCTCTAAGCTTAGGAAAGAGTTGGATGAGCTTAAAGCTAAGTCTGAAAACCCGGCCGTAGCTGATGAGGCCAAGGATAAATTTAAAAAAGAAGCCGAGGCCAAGGAAACGGAGCTGCTTCAAAAGGAGATGGAAGTGAATAAGTTTAGAAACGAAGCTGATACTCAGCTGTTTCAAATGCAACAATCTAGGTTGATGGAGCAGGTAGACGTTATAAAAAAGGCTGTGGAAGAAATCGCAAAAGCGAAGAACGTTGTGATGGTTATAAATAAGGCCAACCAGGATATTTTTTATGCCGATGATTCGTTGGATCTTTCCGATGAGATACTTGAAAAATTAAACGCATCTGCTCCTAAGCCAGACGATAAGGTGGATGTGTCTAGTACTAAGGCCAATAATAATGGTGTTGAAACTGTGAAAGCAGCGAAATAACCGGTCATTTCATTTTTATATAGTGAATATTGCGAACTGTGTGACTTTGTCCAGAGTGCCATCACTGTTCGTTGTGGTGGCTCTTCTGTATGTTGACGTGAGGTTTGCGTCGACCATTGGGTTATTTGTATTTATTTTTGCTTCCTGGACCGATTGGCTAGATGGTTATTTAGCTCGACGCTGTGATATGGTATCAAATTTTGGTAAATTCATGGACGCGCTGATGGATAAGATATTCATGATTGGATTATTTGTATCGATCCTGGCGTTGGGGATGTTGCCAAAGTGGACGCTTTTTTTTGTCCTATTGGTCATCGGCCGAGAGTTTATTGTGACCGGATTACGATTGATTGCTTCCTCCGAAGGTATTGTTATTGCGGCGGAAAAATTAGGAAAAATAAAGACCGTGATTCAAATAGTATCCGTTGGGGTTTTAATAATTTGGAAAGCCCTGTCCAGAGACTGGGCTTCGGTTGTACCCAGGTCAGTGATAGTTTTTTTTTACTATGCCGGATTGATTTTGTTTCTGGTTGCGTCCATCCTTACCCTGGTGTCTGGGATATTGTACTTCAGGAAATACAAGGATATTTTTAATGCGGATTAGTATGCATGGTATACTGCGGCCGGTTTGGATTAAAACACTTAGTTCGAAGACTGTGGTGGGCCTAGCCACGCTTTTTGTTGGCGAGAGAGTCGTTGCACCGGGTACCGTCGGTTCGGGCCTGGGATTGTTATGGTATATTTTGTTTTTCTACGGAGACAATTTTTCATGGTTTTTGTTAAAAGTTATTGTCAGTGTTTACGTGGCAATTGTTATATGTGGCGAGGCTGAGCTTAGGTTAAAAAAAAAGGATCCAGCCGGTGTGATTTTAGATGAAATGGTCGCCATGCCAGTGTGTTTTGTGACAAGCGATGCATTGCAACCCAGGTTTAAAATGTGGATGATACTCCTGGGTGGATTTTTATTTTTTAGATTTTTCGACATTGTTAAGCCACTAGGTATAAAAAAATTACAAAATTTTAATGGCGGAATTGGAATTGTGATTGACGATCTTATAGCGGCAGTTTATACAGCAATTTCCTTATTTATTGCCAGTAGATTGTTGAGCTAAGTGTGCCATAATTTGTCAATATTAAACAGTTAGGTCTTGACAAAATAGCGTAAAAATTAAGAAGTGACATGGCGGTTGGTTGCGTCTTTTATCGATTAATGTTATCCAGGAGGAAATTTTGTGGAGTGTAGTAGTGGAATTCTGATTAAGGATTTTTCGAAACTTTCATATGCCTATCTCATTGAAAAGAAACGAGATGGCGAAGAATTTTTGGACGAAGAGATCCGGTATATAACTGATTCTATTTTGAATGGCAAGATTTTAGATCATCAGTTGGCGGCTTTGGCCATGGCCATATATTTTAAAGGCATGTCGCCCCAGGAAACTGCGGTTTTTGCTGAAGAAATGATGCTTACCGGTGATGTTTTTGAGTTGCCAAAAATAACTCGCCCTAAATTGGATAGGTACGCTACCGGTGGAGTGGGTGACAAGGCCGGCTTGATTTTGATTCCACTGGCGGCTTCCTGCGGCATAGCTGTGCCGTCCATGGTCGGCGAGGAAGAGGGTTTTGTGATAAGTGATGTGGACAAGTTGAAATCCGTCCCTGGCTTTACGACTGATATTACTCACGAACGATTTGCAGAACAGGTAAAGCGAATTGGCTGTGCGATTATGGAACAGTGTCCGCGGATTACGCCCATAAACAATATTTTGTTTAAGCTGCGGAAAGAGACTGGTACGATCCCAAGCATTCCATTGCTGACGGCGAGCCTGCTGAGCAAAAAATTTTCCGAGGGCTCCGAAGGCTTGATCGTTGATGTTAAGTGGGGTAATGGTGCCTATGTCCGGGATGTGGAGGATGCTAAACAACTCGGCCGGATGGTAACCAGAGTTGCCCGGTCAATGAATCGTAAGTGTGTTGCGCTAGTGACTGATATGAATCAGCCTCTGGGTGATTCGGTGGGAACCGGATTGGAGTTGCAAGAAGCACTGCGGATACTTCGAGGTGAGTCCGATCCTAGCCTCGATGAATTGATATTGAGACTGGGCATGGAGATGGTCCGATTGGCCGGAGTCGCCGGATCGACATTATCAGCTAAGCAAATGGTTCGTAGACACTTAACGGACGGTACTGCCCTGAACAAGCTGAAGGAATTGATCGAGGCCCAGGGTGGTGACGGTTCCTATATAGATGATCCTGATAAGTTTCCTAAGGCCAAATATATAAAGAAGTTACCGGCTGCCAAACGGGGCTATGTTCATACCATTGACTCGGGTATGATTGCACGAGGTGTACAGATTTTATCCAAAAAAATGGATGGTAGCACTGACCATTCGGTGGGTGTTTCTGGAATTAAGAAGGTTGGAACTCAAGTCAAACAAGGTGAGGCACTTATGATGATCCACTATAATGACGAAATAAGTTTGGAATCATCCATTGAGCTTCTTCGGGCTGCCTACAGGTTGGCTCCTAAGAGGCCCGCCCAGAATGACTTGATTGTCGAACGCGTGGCCTGAAGCATCTATCTAGCCGGTGGTCGATTGTTGACTATTTTGTGCCAACGGCTTTAGTTCAGCCGTGTTATATAACAGAGATAGACTTTTAGTGATTGCAGGGCCCTGTGTGATAGAGTCTGAGAGGCTGTTGATGGATGTGGCCGAAAAATTGGCTAAAATTGTGGATGCAAATGATCGTATCCAGTTAATCTTCAAGTCTTCATTTGACAAGGCGAATAGGACTTCTGTGACCAGCCAGCGTGGTGTTGGTCTGGTCGAGGGCATGAAAATTCTTGGAAAGATAAAGGCCAATTATGGATTTTCCCTGACCACCGATATACATCTACCTGATCAGGCAGCGGTTGCGGCACGCGTATGTGATGTTTTGCAGATTCCGGCGTTTTTATGCCGGCAGACAGACCTGTTGATTGCGGCGGCGGAAACCGGTGCCGTGGTTTCGGTAAAAAAGGGTCAATTTTTGTCGGCCAGAGAGATGAAATATGTGGTGAACAAACTGGAAGTCTCTGGAGCCGAGGAGGTTTGGCAAATAGAGCGGGGTACAACTTTTGGGTACAATGACCTGGTGGTTGATATGAGAAATATAGCCCTGATGAAATACCATGCCGAGCCGGTAATTTTTGATGCCACGCATAGTGTTCAAAAACCCGGTGCCGGAGAAGGTGTTACGCTCGGTAGCAGGGAATTTGCCGAGACCCTCGCCTATGCAGCCATTTCCGCCGGTGCCAATGGTGTTTTTTTTGAAACCCATCCGGATCCTGACAGGGCTGCATCGGATGCGGCAAACCAGATCCATGTGGATAAAATTGGCGACATTATCAATAATTGTGCGAAATTTTGGGAGCTGAGGCGTTCAATGGAGTGTTAATTTTAAATTTTTCTTGACATCTGGCGAAGCTGTAATTCGCTGTCCTTTGAGTATGAAAGTGGTCGCATCATTGAAATCGGCTAAGAGTCGTCATCCGGATTGTAAAGTTGTTCGTCGAAAAGGTAGGGTTTATGTGATTTGCAAAACAAATCCTAGGTTTAAGGCTCGACAAGGCTGAGTGGTTGGAGTCAATATGAAAAAGGGAATACATCCAGAGTCTAGGCCGGTTTGTTTTGTGGACATATCGACCGGAAGGAAGTTTCTTACCATGTCCACGGTCCATTCAAAGAAAAAGGAAGTGATCGAGGGTGTGGAGTATTATGTTGTGGTCAAGGATGTTACGTCCGATTCCCATCCTGCCTATACCGGCGAGAAGAGATTTGTTGATGCGGCTGGTCGAGTGGAGAAGTTTAATTCGAAATTCCGACGCTGCAGAAAATAGTCGTTTACTTTTTTGATTGTCTAGCAGAACGGTTGTTGTTTTATTCGAGCATGTTATACTGCTTTAGAGGCTCAGGTAATCCGCTTGAGGAGATTACAAAAAAGCTTGGTGAAATTTTTGAAAAAAGTGGTGTTGGGACGGTGTCTTTCTCAACAAAAATTAATCCCGAAGGAGATAAAAGTGCTGGTGGTGACGAACCTTCCGGCGGAGAAAGGGACCTGGATACCGTTAGTAAAATAAAGTCATTCAATCTAAAACCCATTGAAGTTAAGGAATATCTCGATAAATTTGTGATCTATCAAGATGAGGCCAAAAAGGTGTTGGCCGTGGCGGTGTGTGACCATTATAATCATGTGCGGAGATGTATTTCCGAGGGCGATAAGCACCTGCGTGACAATGACTACAATAAACAGAACCTGTTGTTATTTGGGCCTACCGGTGTGGGCAAGACCTATCTGGTCAAAACCATCGCCAGGCTAATCGGCGTTCCTTTTGTAAAGGCCGATGCCACAAAGTTTTCCGAAACAGGATATGCGGGCGCCGATGTGGACGATTTGGTTCGGGACCTGGTCAAGGCCGCCGATGGCAATGTGGATTTGGCCCAGTATGGTATTATTTTCATAGATGAAATCGATAAAATTGCCAACGTTTCGTCCGGCGATACCCGTGATATATCCGGCCGTGGCGTGCAGATAAATCTACTGAAATTGATGGAAGAGACAGATGTTAACATCTTGAGCCAGACCGACATAATGAACCAAATGCGGGCGTTTATGACAAGCTCGTTCAATAGGAAAAATAAGGCCGAGAAGATAAATACGCAGCATATCCTGTTCATAGTTAGCGGGGCTTTTGATCGTATACTGGAAATCACAGCTAAGCGTCTGGGCCATACCAAGATAGGCTTTGGCGGAACCGATAGCAAAACCATGGTCGATGATTTCGATGTTTTGCAACAAGTTAGTACTGAGGATCTTATAAAATATGGATTTGAGCCAGAATTTATCGGTAGGCTACCGGTGCGAGTGGCTTGCAGGGCTCTGGGCAAGGCCGAACTCAAAAAAATTCTGACTTCCTCAAAAGGGTCCATATTGAAGCAGTACATCGATGATTTTGCCGGCTATGGCATAAAATTGAGTGTCGCCGAGGAGGCTTTGGGAAAAATAGCCGACTTGGCCGAGAAGGAAAAGACCGGAGCCAGGGGATTGTTGACAATTTTGGAGCGAATATTTCGTAATCTTAAATTTGAATTGCCGTCCACGTCGGTAAAAGTATTGGACATTTCCGCCGATGATATCGATGATCCGGACAAATTGTTGGCCGAATTGATCGAAAAGTCCAAAGAGGAAAATTTTTAGTCGATTTTATGAAGAAATTTGATTGACTTGCCACTTTAAACGCAGATAAAAACTAAATCTTCGATGCAGGGTGGAGCAGTCTGGTAGCTCGTCAGGCTCATAACCTGAAGGTCCTTGGTTCAAATCCAAGCCCTGCACCCCGGTGGTTTTGTCATGTACGGAATTGCCAATGCAAGTGTTTGAATATAATGATGTTGAGATTAACTATCTGAAACAGCGTGATCCGAAGCTTGGCGTCGTAATTGACAAAATTGGGCACATAGACGTTTCCATAAACAGGGATGTGTTCGAAGCCATTGTCATTAGTATGGTTAGTCAGCAAATTTCAAAAGCTGCTGCTAATGCTATTCTTAAAAAATTGTCCAATAAATTCGGTGGGTTGTCCGCTGACCACATCTGTGAATGTGACGCTAACTCTTTGCGCGAGTGTGGGTTATCCGAAAGGAAAGCCTCCTACATATTTGGTTTGAGCAAGGCTGTTGCCGATGGCGCTGTCGACTTTTCGAAGCTTCACACTCTGGCTGACGAAGCCGTGGTAGCCGAGCTCGTGAAACTTAAGGGCATTGGTGTGTGGACCGCCGAAATGACGCTAATATTTTCGCTAGGGCGTAAAAACGTGTTCAGCTGGCGAGATCTGGGTATCCGAAAAGGTCTAATGAAGCTAAATGAATGTAACGAATTAAGCCAAAATGACTTAGATGTTTCCAGGGCCCTTTATTCACCCTATTGCTCCATAGCCTCTTTTTATTTGTGGAAACTTGCTTAGGCAGAACGACTTGCATACTAAACTGGCACCCCTACGGGGAATCGAACCCCGGTTTTCGGAATGAGAATCCGACGTCCTGACCGCTAGACGATAAGGGCAGATGAAATCGCAAAATCTAATGAAAAAGCAACAAGTCAACTTCTTTTGATTGAAATTGCCAAATTGATTGGGAGTTTGTTCTGTAATTCTGTGCGGATGAACGCTATAGAGAACTATCTTCGGGCAAATTTTCCTCGATGCCTGTTGGTATTATTGTTCCTTTTTGGAGGCAATTTGGCTTCATAGGCTTCGTTGCGGGCTTCGCAAAGTGCGGCCTTACGACTCAGTCTCACCTTGCCATTATCGTCAATTCCGACGCACTTCACAATTATTTCGTCGCCGATATTGCACACATCTTCCACACGTTCGATCCGGTTGTCATCAAGCTCGGAAATATGCACAAGTCCTTCTTTGCCAGGGATACACTCGACAAAGACGCCAAATTCTTTCATGGATTTGACTATGCTGCGATAGGTCTTGCCCACCTCTATTTCAGCGGAAACCAGCATGATCTGTGAAATGGCCTGATCGAGCATTTCCTTGTTGTTCGAAAAGACCAGTAAATTTCCGCTATTGTCTTCGTTTATATCTATTTGTGCGCCAGTGAGTTCCGTTATCCTCTTTATGTTTTTGCCACCCGGTCCAATCAGCGCTCCGATTTTATCCGGGTCTATTTTCAACGCCTTTACTCTCGGTGCGTTTTCTCTAAGATCTTCTCTTGGTTTAGGTTGCACAGCCAACATAGCTTCTAATATTTTCGCCCGGTCTATTTTGTTCCTGAATATGGCTTCCCTGGCGATGGAAAGCGGGAGGCCTTTGATTTTCAGGTCAAGCTGAAAGCCGGTGATGCCCCGGGCCGTCCCAGAGACCTTGAAATCCATGTCGCCGAAATGGTCCTCGTCGCCTATTATGTCTGTCAGAATCACATGCTTAACGATGTTTCCATCCCTGTCCAGTTCCGTGACCAGGCCCGTGGATATGCCGGATACAGGTGCCGTTATTTGTACGCCGGCATCCATAAGCGCTAGGCATCCACCACAAACGCTTGCCATGGAAGAAGATCCGTTTGATTCGAGAATGTCTGACACAACCCTTATGGAATAGGGGAACTCGGATTCCGGTGGGAGAACCGGTGCCAAAGACCTTTCCGCCAGAGCACCATGGCCTATTTCTCGGCGGCCAGCACCTCCGGTTCTACCCGTTTCGCCAACGGAAAACGGTGGAAAATTATAATGAAGAATAAAGCTCTTCGACTCGACTCCACCGGTTATGGCATCGAGTTCTTGTACATCGCGGCTGGATCCAAGTGCCGTAGTTACAAGCGCTTGGGTTTCACCACGTTGGAAAATAGCCGATCCATGGACGCAGGGAAGTACGCCGGTCTGACATGATAAGGGCCGGATCTCGTTGATCTTACGGCCATCGACCCGTCGGCCATGGTCAATGATATTTTTTCTATATAGATTTTTTTGTAGCTTTTCCATGACTAGATTCGCCTGGGTTTCGTCGAACTCATCTTTGCCAAATTCGGCAGTCAACATTTCTTTGACCTTCTCTTCAACGTTAGCTACAGCCTTTTCCCTTAAAATCTTAGAGCTCTGGAATACGGCAGCGGCGAGTTCATCGTTTAGTTTTTCACAAATTTTAAAAATTTTTTCATCGATAACCTTCAATTCAAACTGCCTTTTTTCCTTCGAACATTCCCTGGCAAGAGCTTTTTGTGCAGATATTATTGGCTGGATTTTTTCCTGGGCAAACTCCAGTGCTTCTATGAATTTTTCTTCCGAAAGTTGATCGGCGTTTCCTTCGATCATCATCATATCTCTTTCATTACCAACGTATATCAAGTCAAGCCTGGATTCCAACATTTGATCGTTTGTAGGGTTCACAACAAATTCGTCATCAACGTATCCCAATCTTATGCAACCTATCGGGCCAGCCCAGGGTATGTCAGAACACAGAAGTGCCGCCGAAGCTCCGTTGACCATAAGTACATCGGCTTCATTTTGTAAATCCGCCGACAATAATGTTCCGATTATTTGGACTTCGTTAATAAACCCCTTTGGAAACAATGGCCTGAGTGGTCTATCACAGAGCCGGGATGTTAGAATTTCCTTTTCCGATGGCCTGCCTTCGCGTTTGGCATAACCGCCGGGTATTTTCCCCGATGCATTGAATCTTTCCCTGTAATCTACGGTTAATGGGAAGAAATCCTGGTCTGATTCCACAGAATTTGCCGCCACTGCGCTTACAAATACACTCGTTTCCCCACAGGTTACTACTGCTGAACCATTGGCTTGCCTAGCAAGGCTTCCGGTCGAAAAATCCATATTCAGCCCATCTACTTTTACATTATATAACTGTTTCATCGAAAGCTATGCTAAAAATAACACCAATTGAATTCAAGGAAATAAAACTCGATACCTGGCAAATAGGATAGAATTTTACCCTGTTTGTAGATTATTTCGCTATTTTTTGCTACTTTGCCATGGTGGTACTCAACTTCATGACGCTCGTGACTATGCTCAATGCCAGTGCTGCAACCAATCCAAAGGCAAAGCCCATGGCCATGGTAGAAATGATATTGGTCATCCTTTTCAGATTGTCATTCAAGCTCTGATTATATATATGGAAAACCTCTTTGAAAGAAGATGCAATATCGCCGGTATTTTCACCGACGGATAATATGTCCAGGGCTAATTCTGGGAACACGTTGTTTTTTTCGAAGGCCAAACATAGCGATACGCCGTCTAGTATTTGTTTTTTTGCCTCCAGGAAATTTTTCTTAAAAAGTGTATTCGATGATGAATTTTCGGTTAACTTCATCGCTTCGGTTGTGTTTATTCCGCTGCCAAGTAATGTGCCCAGAAGATTGGAGGTTTGGCAGTAGTAATTTTCCTTTATAGCCGCGCCGATTAAAGGTATTTTCAACATCCAGCAATCGGTGGCAAACTTGCCATTTGGTGTTCTTCTGAAACTGATTAGCAACGAAATGGCTGCGATGACGCAAAGCAGCACCCAGTGGCCATAGCTCAGAGCGAAATTCGCGACGGCCATCAACACCTTTGTGATCAATGGCATATCTCCACCAAGTGACGATAGCATCTTCTCTATCTTAGGCATGAGGAAAAATAAAAAGACCAGTACTACCACCGTGGCGACACAGCAAACAACGATCGGATAGGACATGCCGGATATGAACTTTTTCTTGATCGCTTCTTTGGTTTCAAGGAAATCCAACAGGTTACGCATTATTGGCAGTAAATTTCCGGTTTTTTCACCGGCTTCAATCATACACACGATGTTTTCTCCAAACACATCACTGAAGCTTCTCATGGCGTCAGAAATGGTTTTACCTTCGCATATGTCCTTGTGAATTGATTCGGCGATTACCTGTTCAGCTGGGTTCTTAGTCCTTACGCGCATTATCTTTACCGCATCGCCGACGGCGAGACCTCCGGCGTATAACTGCAGGAATTTTTTTATAAAATTATAGGCTATTTTTGATTTGTTTACTCCAAACCCAATGCCACTTTTTTTACCAGAAGCCTTGTCGGTTTTTGCACCGCCAAAACCACCGGCGCCTTTTTCAGCTATGGAGGTGATTTGTATCCCTCTGGCATTCAATATTCTTACGGCATCTTTTCTATCATTAGCATTTATGGTGCCAGTTGTTTTTTTCTTTGAGGAGTCCAATCCCGTATAACTAAAAGTAGCCATATTATCTTCATAATATTATATTTTTTTGTTCAATCAACGCAAATGTGGATTATTGTCATTGGTTTTGGATAATTTGTATTTGTGAAAAATGGTATTGTCATTTGTATGTTTGTGTTTGAGAATATTGTATTATCTGTTTCTATTTGTTCCAGGTCAAGTGATAATTCTTTATATTTCAGTCATTTCAGTCATTTCGGCTATTTGCGTGACATTAGCCCCGGGGTTTTTCTGTGAAGCATCCATTATTCCCATGACGAGGTTTTTGTTGCCTGTTTTTGATGATGAGGGGAATAAAATTTTGGAGTTTTCCGGTGAGAAGGCGGATATAATTAACGATAATAAGGTAAGGATTTCTTCAGCTAAAATGCGCACCATAGCGTTGGCTGGCAGCAATATGCTCGACCTTCTGGCCATGGCGGATGAGGCAAATGTTTCAATAAAGGATGAGGAAGCTGTTGGTAAAGGAACTATCCTTGTGACCGGTAGTGGGTTTTCGGTTATTGGTAATGATTGGGAATTTGTTGGCCATGGTGATAAAAAGTTTACCATATTTTCTGATGTACAGGTATTTTTTGACAAGCGGCAGGATGAAATTTTATAAACGCACAACTATGTTTTTTATGTCTTTTATGTCTTTTATACCTTTTATGTCTTTTGCGTCCTTTGCGTTTTTGTCCATGGTTTTGTCGGCGGATAATTTGATGGCCGGTGATGTTTTTAGTGAAATATCCAGTGACAGACTTGAAATTTCACCGAAGGGCAATCATATGGAGTTTAAATTTTCCGGTAATGTTAAAATAAAAAATACCGAATTTCAGGCCAGTGCCGATAGGGTTATTGTGATTGCAAAACCGCCAAAGGATCAGAAAAGCTTGGAGAGTTCACCGAGTTTTGACGCAATAAAAACCATTGTGGCAGAAGGTAATGCGACGATTCAGCAGGGTGAAAGGCGTGGGGTTGCGGACAGGATTGAAGTGGATACCGATACCTGTGTGATTTTTTTGACTGGTAATGCCAAGGTTTCCGACAAGGTTGGTGTAGTTTGTGGCGATATGAATATAAATTATCGGGAGAAATCCGTTGATATTATCGGCACCGAGCCCAGGCAGGTGCTGGTTCAGATCAACAACAATGGGCCTGGCGATTCGGAAGTGGCCCCAAAAAGTGATGCAAAACAAAATGTTACAGACGGTATCGATAGCTAAAAATTATGGTGGCCGTTCGGTGGTTTGCGGCATAGATTTGCTTGTTCAGGAAGGCGAGATTGTTGGATTGTTAGGGCCTAATGGTGCTGGAAAGACGACGACGTTCTATATGATCGTTGGGCTGGTGAGCGTTACAAGTGGCAGTATATTGTTAGATGAGAAAGAGATAAGTAAACTGCCGGTGCACAGTAGGGCCAGGTTAGGAGTAGGCTATCTGCCCCAGGAACCTTCTGTTTTTGGCAAATTGACTGTGGCTGATAACATCAGGATTGTGATGGAGTTTACCAGTGTGAAGAGAAACGAGATTGATGACAGGCTGTTTTGTTTGCTGAAGGACTTTGGCATAGCGCAACTTGCAAAACAGAAAGCCTATACATTGAGCGGTGGCGAACGGAGGAGGCTGGAAATCGCCAGAGCTTTGGTCACAAAACCACGATTTCTACTTCTTGATGAGCCATTTAGTGGTGTTGATCCGATAAGTGTTACCGAGGTGCAAGACATAATTTTGGCTCTCAAAAAACGCGGCGTTGGCGTGCTGATAACGGATCATAATGTTCGCGAAACCCTTGCGATTGTGGATCGTGCCTATCTTGTTTACGACGGCAAGGTGTTATGTGAGGGGGAGCGCGACAAGCTTTTGACCGATGCCGATAGCCGGAGGCTCTATCTTGGCGAAAATTTTAAAATGTGAGAATTGGCGAGTTGTGAGGCAGGTTTTATGAACTCGGCGGATATTATATCTAAAAAGTTAGTGGTCGTCGGCGACGGCGTAGTCTACGATGCGGCCAATATTGTCAAACTTCCTTGGCACAGCAGGATTATCGGGGATTATATCTATGTCTCTGATATTGAAGATGTTAGTAACGATACCCTGCTGTGTTTCAACACCTATGATGGGTTTAGTATGAAAATGTTATTTGGGAACATTTTTGCCATGAATGTGGTTCTTAGTTCTAGTTCGGATGAGTTTGGCGATGTTTTGCGACGGCGGAGTGTGGCCATAGCCTCGGGTAATTGCTTTCTGGGTATGAAAGATAAGTCTCTGTTATTGAGGAGATTATGTGATAAGTTTTCTATAAAGCCGTCGGACATAATATGTGTGGATGATTATTTGGAAAATGAGTTTTGGTTGTTCAATAACATCGGAATTGTGATTTCCAGAGATGTGTCGAGATATGTGGATTATGCTGATTGCGAACTAGTTGAGATACGAAATCCCAGCCATGGAGTGGTTCGGGATTTTACCAACGAGTACCTGGATGGGACGAGCCAGGTCCAGAAGTTTTACGACAGGACCAGGAGGTGGAAGGATGAAACAGGCCCGGAGATAAAGTCTAAAAGGCGGACTATAAAGGCCTTGGCGTTGGACGTGGATGGCACTTGCACCGACGCTATGAGGATTTTGTCAGTGGCTGGTATAGAATATAAGCGGTTTTGCACCAAAGACATAGAGGCAATTATCCGCTGGGTAAACGATGGTAATTTGATATTCTTCATAACCGGCGACCCCGGCTGTATTGCCGAGAGGTTTGCGAGGTATATCGGTCTTAGGGATTCGATTGTGTATGCCGATGTGGATGATCGGAAGGTCCACATTATCAATGAGTTATGCAAAGAAAATGGTATTCAACTGGGTGAATTTGCCTATATGGGTGACGATATAAACGATCTTGGTGCGCTGGAGCATGTTATAGAGCAAAATGGGATCGCTGCCTGTCCACAAAATGCCGTACCATTGGTGAAAAATTGCGCTGGTATCATTGAGCTCAAGATGTTTGGCGGGACCGGAGCTGTTGCCGAGTTTATTGACATGCTATGATGTTGTTGATCATGTAGTTATGTGTGATTATTTGCGCATAACTTGTTTGGCAGAGTTCAGGGTATTGCGTTCTTCATTTGACAGCGATTCGAAACCCGATTCGTTGATTTTGTCCAAAATTCTATCGATTTCACTTTTCTGTGCACTTTGGCTAGTTATGTACACATTGTAGTTGTCGTTTTGCATTGCTACGGTCCCTTTTGGCTGCTTCTTCATGATTCTAACTATTTGTTTCTCAATGGCTTGTGTGAATTTAGATTCGCCATCGAACCAGAGGTAACACAGCATGCCTCCGATCATACCGCCGAGGTTGGCTGAGTTAGTGACTGGTCTGTGGTTTAGTATTTCCCCGATTAGCATGCAGAGGATTTCTATCCCCAGCAATCCGATCAATAAGTGCTTCGGCTTAAGTGAAATAGGCAACACAAAAAAGAGGAAAAATGTGGCCTGTTTATTTGCGTTCCTGGAGCAAAAATAGCTTAGCAGTCCAAGGCAAGCTACCAGAGAGCCGGAAAGGAACCAGCTGTCGCGCCAATGCAGGCAAAGCCAGGCCAATCCGCCGCAGATGGATGATGTAAAGAACACAGCAAGAAGGCGTTTTGGTCCAAATTGGCCTTCTATTGCCCTGCCAAGTAATAATAGGGCGATGGTGTTGAAAAATAAACTCAAAAGTCCTTCATGTAGAAATGGATAGGTTAATAGTGGGGACAAATTCCATTCCTTTATGCTGGCCACGGACAATGAAAGTTCTTTGAAAAAAATTGTTGATCCAAACAATAATTTTGAGATGGTTTGGATCAGATAGCAGCAGGCGATGGCAATAAATAGCCATGTTGTGGCACTTTTTCTGGTGTTAAGTATGAACCAATTGCTCATTGCTGTTTACTCTCTTGCTAATCCTAAAAATTTTGAAAGTAAAGTCAATTTGATTGGATTTATGTGGCCAAACGGCTAAATTTTTCTTCGTAACAACGCTTTACGGCAGAATGAGAAAGATTTCTGAATTATTTTTTGGGTTGAAATGTAAGTTCTTGGGGAATTCCGAGGTTTATATTGATAACCTCAGCGATGACAGCCGGTCTGTGACCAGAACAAGTGCGTTTTTTGCTGTGGCTGGAACCAACTTGGATGGAAATTCATTTATTCCTGATGTTATAGATCGTGGATGTGTTGTAATTGTAACGGAACATCTTTATTGTCAAGTAGATGGAATTACATTTGTGCTGGTTGATGATATTAGAACTAGCATGGCCGTGGTGGCGAAAAGGTTCTTTGGTGCGCCGGATGAATTTCTGTACATCTATTGCGTAACAGGCACTAATGGAAAGACTTCTATTACCTATCTCATCGAACATTTGGAAGATAGGAAAACGGCCATTCTTGGGACCGTTGGCTATAAGGTTGGTGCTGAGGAAATGGTGGCGTCGAACACTACGCCTGGCTCCATCGGTCTGTTTGGTTTGCTTGATTGTGCTGGGCGTAATGGTTGCGAAGTTGTTGCGATGGAAGCAAGTTCTCATGGGTTGCATCAGAAAAGGACCTATGGATTGGCTGTGGACAGAGCAATATTTAGTAATTTAACGGATGACCATTTGGAGTACCATGGTGGCATCGATAACTACTTCCAAGCTAAGGAGATACTGTTTTCTGGTGCGAATGGTTCCAGGCCTGACCTGGCCGTGGTAAATGTTGATGACAGTTTTGGCAAAATTTTGGCAAAAAAGCTTAGAAACATTAAAGAACTTAGAAGACTAGATAATCGCGGTGTTGTTAGCTATGGAATGACTTATCCAGCTGATTTTCAGGCGGTTGAAGTTTTTAGCACCCTGGACTCAACGTCATTTACTCTTAACGCTTTTGGTAAATCCTATCACTGTGAACTGCCGTTGATCGGTAAGCATAACGTCCTGAATGCGTTAGCGGCTATAGCTGCCATGGGTGATGAAAATAATATCGCTTATCTTGTTGAAAAAATTAGAAATTTTCCCGGTATCCCGGGCAGACTGCAAAGAGTCCATAGCAATATTGGGATTTCGGTTTTCATCGATTATGCGCACACCGAAGATGCGTTGGTCAATGTGTTGTCGACTTTGAAGCCATTGACTAGGAATAGGTTAATAGTTGTTTTTGGCTGTGGCGGTGGCCGTGATAGGTGCAAGCGGCCAAAGATGACCAGCGCTGCGTTGAAGCTTGGAGATGTGGTGATTGCAACCTCAGATAATCCGAGGAATGAAGCCATTTCTGATATTTTTTTTGACATGAAAAATGGCGTCCGGGATCTGGAACGGGTGCTCTTTATCGAGTCCAGGGCCGAGGCAATATACCAGGCTATTAGTGTTGCTGTGGAAGGTGATACGGTTCTGATAGCCGGCAAAGGGCATGAAAAATTTCAGCAGTTTTTTGATAAAAAAATCCATTTTGATGACCTGGAGGTTGCTGTTAACGCCTTGAATGAGATATAGTTACGTGTTAATATGGCCTGCGAAAGCTTATGGGTCGATTCATTCCGAACGAAATGGTTTCGTAAAGGTTTTCAGATATTTCGTCGATAAATCTGCTTTTTTGCAGAGGCAATGCGAACATTATATTTTTGTTAACTTGTTGTGATTGATATGGATAGCACATGTACAGCTCATCCTTAGCTCTGGTTACTGCCACATAGAATAGCCTACGTTCTTCGGTAACATTTCCTTCGTCGATGGCGCGCTTGAGTGGGAAGTTGTTTTCAGTCAAGCTGATAATGAAAACCACCGGAAACTCTAACCCTTTGGCTTGGTGGACGGTGGTCAATCGCAGCTGATCCTCGTTCGAGGCACTGTTTATTTCGGTTGTTTCCGATTGCATGAGCGCAATTTGATTGAGAAAAGTCGTTGTATCATTGAATTTGCGCGCGAAATTTGCAAACGATTCCAGGTCATCTTGCCGCGAGCCGCTGTTGTTAAAATTTTTCTGCAAATACGAAAGATATTCCTCGTCCAGGGCCAGGGTTATGAGATCACCGACGGAATTTGCCAGTATTTGTGTTGTATCTCTTTGAGCTGCATACTCGAACAGATCGGTTACTTCGGAATTATCCTTATCAGCATTCAGATATTTGATACCAGCATGGATTTTTTTTAGGCTGCGTGCCAGCGGCCACCAGTACTCCAGTGCGGCGGTTGGAATTTTTGCCACCAGTGGCTTATCTTCTAGGCAATTGACGGGGTGTCTATTATTTAAATTCGCGTAGGAATGCAACCAATTAAACAATTTTTCTGCAGTTTTTTCGCCAAATTTTGGAAGTCGGCACAAAATTTTCACAAATGCCCGAGAATCCGCAGGGTTGTTAGCGAATCTGAGCAGCGCGAGCATGTCTTTTATATGTATTTGCTCGAAAAATCTGATGCCGCTGGTAATATTATAGGGGATGCCGTATCTGGTCAGTTCCATCTGGAGTTCCATGGAGTGGTAGTGGGCTCTGTAGATCACGGCCAGGTCGCTCAGCTTATAACCCTCTTGTTTTAATCCACTTATGCGTTTTATTATGAAGTTTGCCTGTTGTCTTGCATCGGGTATTTTTACAAGAAATGGCAATTTGCCTTTGGGCCTTGCGGCTGTGAGTGTTTTCCCATAGCCGGTTCTTTCAGAAACATGTATTTCGTTGGCTAGCAATAGGATCTGTGGTGTGCTTCGGTAATTTTTTTCAATTTTCAAGATGTTTGTATCCGGGTGACGATCAGCAAATTCCAGGATATTTTTTATATTTGCTCCACGCCAGGTGTATATGCACTGGGCATCGTCACCGACTGCAAATATTTGATGATCAAGGGCTAATGTATCTATGATCTGCATTTGAATCTCGTTTGTGTCCTGGTATTCATCTACTAGAATATTGCTGAACCTATGACTATAGAATGACAAAATGTCATCATTTTTTCGTAGTAAATTCAGGAAATGCCGTAGCAGATCGTCGTAGTCCAACACGTTTTGTTCGGATTTTTTTTTCTGATATGCACTGGAAACCTCTGTTATAACGGCAGTTAGGTGATCAAAATAGGGGTACTTTTGTTCCACAACCTGGGCTATCGAACCTAAGGTGTTGATTGAGTAACTTAGAATTTCGAGCATTAGTCTTGGGCTTGGATTGCTTTTATTTTTAAGAAATTCGCGATCAGTTTCTTTGACGCATTCCGAGAACAGCGACAGCGAATCGCTCTCGTCCAAAATAGCGAAATTTGGTGATATTCCAAGTCTATCCGAATGTCTTCGTAGGATTTTTTGTCCCAGGTGATGGAACGTGCCACCGTAAAAATTGTCGCTGGCGAACCCGGTGATCGACTCAACCCTGGCCAGCATTTCTTTGGCGGCTTTATTTGTAAATGTCAATAGTAAAATGTTATCCGGTGGTATGCCGTGTTCCAGTAGCCAAGCCACTCTGTATGTGAGAGTTCTGGTTTTGCCAGTGCCAGCTCCGGCGAGAATCAACGTGGATTTTGACCGGGAGGTAACGGCAAAATACTGCTGTTCATTCAATTCTTTTTGGAAGTCTATTGCCATGAAAATCGATGGTTCTAGGTCAATTTTTCAGTTGCCTCGATGTCTTTTTTTATCTGTGCCACGCGCTCACTGTCCGTTGAAAACGTCATTCTTTCCCTGATCAGAGAGAGAAATTCTATGGTCACGTTGTCGCTCGGTTTTGGTTGATTTCCAAGGAGATGAAGACTGAGCTTCCCTGGCTGAGACCGGTGTAAATAGTCGGCGACACCATGACATATCTTGTTGGCGCTCAATACGTTTACCGAATATACGCCGCTGCCTATCTGTTGTTCATTTTGTACGCTAAATGTCAATATTTGAATATCATTTAGCTGGATTTTGCCTTCGAAGCTGCAGCTGCAATAATAATTATAGCCGAGCATGGAATTGGCCATGGTCAGGTTCCCGTTGACCAGTTCCTGTCGTATTCTTGTGCTGCTAATTATGGTGTCGTTGGCCATAAGTGATTGAATGACAGTTGTTTTTATTCCGAACCCAGGTGAGATCGATCTGAGATAGGAGGCGTCTCCGATTCTACCACTGCCGAATCTGAAATTTTGGCCGATACATATCGTGTTTATTGTCTTAAATTTGTGTTTCAGTGTATCCATGAAGTCCTCGGGGTTTAAACTAGCAAAGTCTTTGTCAAAATGTTGTTCGACCAGATAGTCGACGTTTAACCTATTCAGCCGCATGAACTTCTGTTCAGATGTTAGTATGAGGTTTTTGCGATTGCCAAGGATTGCCGTTGGATGAGGTGAAAATGTGTATACCACGGTTTTCCCACCAATGGATCTGGCAATCTCCGTTGCTTTTTGTATAACTCGTTCGTGGCCAAGGTGTACGCCATCAAATATGCCTATGGCCAACACCAGGGAGACGGTTTCTGGAATCGGAATTATATCTCTGGCAACTGTTTTTAAAAATAACACGATAACTGCCTCATACTACATTGGTTACGGCTAGGATTAACTTCGCTATTTCCTCGGATGGCATTGCCATGATATCATCGAGATTGGTGGCATTTTCTAGAGTCAAAGTGCCGACACGGGTTCTGGTAAGCTTGGTCATATGTGCCCCATAACCAAGGAGTTGGCCCACATCGTTGAGAATTGTTCTGACATAGGTACCCTTCGAGCATGACAACCTGAATCCTACCCGGGGCGGTGTGAAGGTTACCAGATCAAATTCTGATACGTTGACTAGTCTTGGGCTTCTTTCGACCTGTTGGCCTTTTCTGGCTAATTTGTACAGTGGCGTGCCGTTTATTTTTTTTGCAGAAAACATGGGTGGTATCTGATGTTGTTCGCCGAGAAAGGCATGCATTGCCATTTCCAGGTCTTTCAGGGGTAATTCCGGCACATCTTTTGTCCCAATTATGGTTCCCTGGGCATCCTGGGTATCGGTGGTTACGCCGAGGAGCATTTCTCCCAGATAGGTTTTGTCGCAATTTGTGATGAGTTGGGAAATTTTTGTCGCTGTGCCGAGCAGTATCACCAGAAGTCCGGTGGCGATGGGATCCAGGGTACCGGCGTGTCCAATCCTCTTCATAGCCAACTTCCTACGCAACCTATCCACCACGTCGTGCGAAGTCAATCCTAGAGGTTTATCTACAAGCAATACCCCATTAAATTCCTGTTGACCTGCCATTATTGGTTTGAGTGAACAACTTTAGCTGTTCTTGCAATTCATTTATTAGATTCGGCAGGATTTTATTTTCTGCGCCATTGGTTGAAAAAGTTGCTGCACAGGCATGACCACCGCCGCCAAATTTTGCAGCCAATAGGTCGAGCCTCATTTCCGGAATATCCGTACGCATGCTGATCTTTATGCGACCATTAAGTATTTGCACGATAACTGCTATCACCACGTCCTTGATCGATCGTGGAAGATTAACCATGCCTTCCGTATCGTCCATGGTGGTGCCGGTGGTTAGAAAATCTTCGTCGCGAATGATACCTATACATATCTTGCCGTCGGCCAAAAATCTGAAGGATTGGATGAATCTTTGTATCAGTGCAAATTTTTCCCTTGATTCGTTTTGGTAAATTGTCCGGAAAATTTCGTTGGGGTTGGCTCCGTCACAGATAAGCTGTGCGCCAAGCTGTAGCGTTCTGGCCACAGTAAACGTATAACTAAATTTCCCTGTATCGGTTACGATACCGACATAGAGTGCCCTGGCCATGGCTTTTGTGACTGGGAATCCAGATTGATAGGCATAGTCTGCGATGATTTCACTGGCCGCCACCGCATGGCTAAACACGAAATTATTATCTGCAAAAAGATCATTGCCCATATGGTGATCGATGGACATTATCGGCTTTTTTGGTAAATTATTAGTAAATATACCACCTCGAGATACGGTACCACAATCCACAAATATGTATTCGTCAACGATGCCGTCCTTGGGAGAGTTTATCTGGTAATTACCAAGAAACTGTCTCAAATTATCGGAAATTTTTGGTGTTTCATTTATAAGCACAGGATTGGCTCCAAATGATGTTAGTATTTCTGCCATAGCCACCTGTGAACCAATACAATCGCCATCTGGTCGTGTGTGGCCGACAATTCCGACGGCTTTGCCTGCAAGACTCTTGGCTGTTGCAAAAAATATTTCTGAATTTGGAAAATGGTCTAGTTTATTCCCGTCCATGAAAGATACACCATCGGATCAAACCGCTTGACAGCAAGAGGCCTTTTTTTTATTGTTATAAACTTTGTTGGAGTCGCCGGAAACTTCTCTTATCATCAGATAAAATGCGTTGGGCACTATTATGGCGGCACCTAGTATTGTTTTTGCAGTAACAACTTCTCCAAAAAGGACATAGCCAAATAGGCACGCAAAAATCAATTCAAAGTACCTGAACGGTGCCACGGCGGACACATCCACGAGGGAGAAGGATTTTAATATACAGAACAGCAAAAAATTTGAACTCATTCCCAGCAGGAAAAACAGACCAAATTGGTAGATGCTAAGTGGTTCCCAGAGAATGATTGCAGGTACAGCCGACAGCGCCATGGTTATGATGGCTGTGTAAAACATCGACGCCAGGATGCTTTCCTTCGAAACCAGCATTTTGTTTATGATGTCCAATAGGGCGAACATGGAAGCGCCTAGAAGCAGTATCAATGCGCCAACCACAGGAAAACTCGACGTGCCTGGGCCAATAACTATGCCAACGCCAATGAAGCCGCACAGTGTGGCTATCCACCGGGTCCACCCAATGTTCTCTTTCAACATGATAGCTGCAAAAATCAACGTGAACATCGGAGTTGTAAAGTTGATCAAAGAAACCACGTTAAGCGGAATGGATTTTAGTCCAGAGCACCACAGGGTGATGCTGGAAAACAGAACAAGTCCGCGGATGATATGAGCCAGCGGCCTGCTGGTTTTGATAGACTTCAACGAGTCTCTTAACACGAAGGGCAGCAATGTGATAACTCCAAAAAGAAATCGCATGAATACTATTTGTAACGGATGACATTTGAGTCCCATGTGTTTCATAATGGAATCATTGGTCACACAACATAACAGGCTCATAATGAACCATAATATTCCACGGAAATATCCAAATTTTTGTCTATCCATTAGATTGATCTACTTACCTAAACTCTTAGGTATATGAAAAATCGTCAAGAAAATAATGAATGATAGTTATATTTCCATGTGATGCAACAACTTATGTTGTGATCAATGGGCCAAGGTGTAAATTGACTTTTGCAAATTGGATGGTAATAATACATGCAGCATGAAAAAGGATACTTCTGGTTTGTGCCTGAGCACACCGATGATGAAACAGTACCAAGAAATTAGAAGTAAGTTGCCACAGGACGTGTTATTGCTGTTCAGGTTGGGTGATTTTTATGAGCTTTTTGGAGATCAGGCAATCATCGCATCCAGGGTGCTTGGGTTAACCCTGACTAAAAGACAGTTAACACCCATGGCCGGCCTGCCACATCATGCCGCCGATCAATACATAAGTAAGTTACTGGCAGCAGATTATAAGGTGGCTGTCTGCGACCAAAAGGAGGAAGCAAAGCCTGGGAAAATTGTCCAGCGGGAGGTAACCAAAATTTTCACCCCGGGAACAACCATAGAAGAGGGTCACCTTGAGGCCAAAACAAATAGTTATATAGTTGCTTTGGAATTGGATAGTCATCGAGTTCATCTGGCCTGGCTGGAGGTGTCCACCGGCGAATTCCAAATGGCCACGGCATCAAACATTGACCAGATGGCTCCGGTCATAAGCGCATTGAATCCTAAGGAGATAGTTGCCAGTGATCAGATTAAAATGAAGATCGATGCATTGCCCACCGGAGACAGGGAAACCTTCGATTGGCTGTTGAATGCCAGGTTATTGTCCTGCGTCCCGATCTACTATTTTGATCGGCAAAACTGCCAAATACTTATCAACGAAACCCTCGGGGTTATGAATCTACGCGGCTATGGGATAGAGGACAATCACCCGGCGATTGGCGTGGCCGGAGCACTGCTCAAATATGTGTCAGATAACCTGAGGCAGCGGCCGACAAATATTACCTGGATAAAGGAATATGTGCCGCAGAGAAATCTGGTAATTGACAGTTCGACAATAAAAAATCTCGAAATCTTCAGGTCCTCCGGTGGAATCAGGAAAGGATCTTTTATCAATGCCATCGACGGTACTGTGACTTCGATGGGTACCCGAATGCTGGAAAATTATCTAATCACGCCATCTCTGGACATCGATGAAATAAAATTCCGGAACGGCTGTGTGGAAAAATTTTTTGGCAATGTAACCGAATGCATTAGATTGCAAGAGATCATGTCCTGCGTTTGTGATATTCAAAGAATTTTAACCAGGTTACAAAACCATACGCGCAATCCAAGGGAACTCGGGGCCCTGAGAAACACACTGCTCCAGCTGCCAAAAACCAAGAGCGTATTGGATTCAATCAGCTGCGATGGTATTGATAGATTGAATGCTGGAATCTATGATTGCGGCGATCTTAGTGACTTTTTGTCCAAAGCGTTGGCCGATGATCTGCCCAATGATATTAGTAACGGTGGATTTATAAGGCAAGGTTTTGATTCTGAAGTAGATAGGTTAAGATCTTTGGGAAATGACAGCAGGTCTTGGCTCACGGCTATGGAAGTCGAGGAGCAAAAGAAAACCGGCATAAAGTCACTGAAAATAAAATATAATAGCAATTTTGGTTATTTTATAGAGGTCACTAAATCCAACATTCAGCTGGTGCCTGATAGGTATATTCGTCGACAGACAACCGTTGGCGCCGAGCGATATATAACCCATGAGCTGCGAGACAAAGAGCGGGAAATTCTCTCGGCAGAGGAGAAATTGATAGAACGTGAAAATTTTTTGTTTATGGAAATTGTGAAAAAAATTCTTGCCCGGAGCTCGGAATTTTTTTCCATCGCCAAAAGTATCGCAGAAATCGATGTATTCTGCGGTTGGGCTACCATTGCCCGGGAGTATGGCTATTGCAAACCTAATTTGGTCATCGGTGATGAAATCGATATAAAAAATGGAAGGCATCCGGTTATAGAGCAAATGCTTAAGAGATCTAATCTGGCAATTGCCGATGGTAGGAGTTTTGTGCCAAATGACTGCTATCTGAGTTCGTCGACCAACCAGATTGCGCTGATAACCGGGCCGAACATGTCAGGAAAATCCACCTACATAAGGCAGGTTGCCCTTATTGTTTTGATGGCCCAGATCGGGCATTGGGTCCCGGCAGATTCGTGTAAAATCGGTATGATTGATAGAATATTTTCGAGGATTGGAGCCAGCGACGACCTTTCAAGAGGCAGTTCCACATTCATGGTCGAAATGAATGAAACAGCTAATATAATAAACAATGCGACGACCCAAAGCCTCATCGTTCTTGATGAGATTGGCCGCGGTACCAGCACCTATGATGGATTAAGCATTGCCTGGGCAGTGGTTGAACATCTTCATAGGGGTAGTCAGGCCGGGCCAAAAACACTGTTTGCTACTCACTACCATGAACTTACAAAACTTAGTGAGAGTCTTCCTCGGCTGTCCAATTATTTCGTTGCCGTCAAAGAATGGAACGACGAAATTATTTTTTTAAAACGGGTGATGAAAGGCTGTTCGGATCGCTCCTATGGAATCCAGGTGGCCAGATTGGCCGGCATACCAGGTTCTGTGGTAGCCAGGGCGAAGGAAATTTTGACCATGCTTGAAACCGAGGGTTCGATCAGTGGTCGTTCATTGAAAAGCAGGAAATCTTCCGGGCAGAATGATTATAACGATGAACAGCTAAGACTCTTATGATCTGATTTATTGTCTGGCTATTCTGTAAATTAAGTATACATCTGTTAGTTCCAATGAGACGTTGCTCGGGCAAAAATTTGTGGACTGAACAGGCTGTGGTGGCGAAGAATGTTGACTTTATATCCGCAACCTCACATGGCATCAAGAAGTTTTCTGGTCGAGTTATTGGGATAGATCCGAGTCTTCGCGGTACCGGTATTGCCATCATTGACGTATATAAATCCATGGAAGCGCATTTAGTGTTTTCTAAGACCATTAGGATGGCTCCCAAATACAACCAGAGCGAATGCGTGTTAAAAATATTTGATGATATTTACCTGATCTGTTGTGAATATGAACCTTGTGTAGCGGCGATGGAGCAGACCATATATGTGCAAAATTTTCAGACGGCTCAGATTCTTGGCGTAGCCCGGGGAGCTGCCATGGTGTCGCTGGCGAAAAAACAGGTCGCTCTCCATGAATACGCCCCGCTAAGAATTAAACAGGCCGTTGTTGGGTTCGGTCGGGCAAAAAAGGGCCAGGTCGCAACTATGGTTAGATCTATCCTAAGGCTGGAGAACGAGTTAGCATTTGACGAGGCCGATGCCTGTGCCGTGGCGTTGTGCCATGCATTTACCCTTAAAATTTCATGAATACCTCCGTCAAAGGCTTGGGTTACGACATTGTCGAAATCGCAAGAATCAAGAGATCCGTGGAGCGTTTCGGTGATAAATTTTTGAGCAAAATTTTTACGAAACAGGAATTGGTCTATTGTTTTGCCAGAGCTAATCCCTATCCTTCTCTGGCTGCGAGATTTGCGGCGAAGGAAGCCCTGGCGAAGGCTCTTCAAACCGGTGTGGGGGCCGAATTTTCTTGGAAAACTTCGATGATAGAAACGGGACCCCGGGGAGAGCCAGTGGTCAAGCTGGATCAGACCGGACTGAGGCTTTTAAAGTCCTTGGCAGCGACAGACATAAAGATTTCGCTGTCCCATACTAGGGCTCTGGCCAGTGCCGTGGTGATGGTCCTCTGATGCAATGAAAAGAGTTTTTGTTGCTAGTTGACTTGACGAGCTATGATTTTTGCATAACAGAATATTTATGGCTGCAATAGATATAGTTTCCCAGGGGGCCCAGACCGTGGTTAGCGCGGAGGAATTGGCTAGCAAGTTAAAGAGCGCTAGGCGATTGAACATCAAGCTTGGTGTTGATCCAACCAGGCCGGATTTGACCTTTGGCCATATGGTGGTATTCAATAAGCTGCGCCAATTTCAGGATCTTGGCCACACAGCGATATTGCTAATCGGTGATTACACGGCCACGGTGGGAGATCCATCCGGTCGTTCAGCCGAGAGGCCTCAGTTGACCAAAGACGAGGTCAATGATAATGCAAAAACCTATCTTGCACAAGCATTTAGGGTACTTGACAAGGATAAAACGGTGGTTCGAAGAAACAGCGAATGGTTTAGTAAAATGACCTTCGATGACATGTTATTGCTGGCCAGGAAGATGACCGTGGCGCGGATGCTTGAACGCGATGATTTTGAAAAAAGATATAAATCCAATGTGCCGATTTCGATAGTTGAGTTTCTGTATCCATTGATGCAGGGCTATGATTCTGTTGTGCTGGAAGCAGATGTGGAGCTTGGTGGCAATGATCAGCTATTCAATATGTTGGTTGGCCGGGCATTGCAAAAAGACGTTGGCCAGCCCGAGCAATGTGTCCTAAGTATGCCGTTACTCGTAGGACTGGACGGTGTTAGAAAAATGTCAAAAAGCTATGATAACTACATATCATTCAACGATTCTCCGGCCAATATGTTTGGAAAAATAATGTCCATTCCGGATGAAGTCATGTGGGTTTACTATAAGCTGTTGCTTATGGAAACGGTCGAGGAAATCAATGAAAAAAGAGCTTTGCATCCAATGGCTGCTAAAAAAATCCTTGCCAACAGACTTGTGGCGAAGCTATATGATCAGGAAAGCGCTGATAGGGAACTGGAGAACTTCGAAAATGTGTTTTCCAAGGGAGAAATTCCGACTGAAATGCCAATTTTTTCGTTGAAATCACTGGCCGATTCAGCCGGTGATACAAATATCGTTAATGTGTTGGCAAATACAGGGTTACTGTCGGCAAGCAGAAATGAAATACGCAGGATGATTGAACAAAAGGCGCTGAAAATAAACGGTGACCTGATGGATGATATAAATTATTCGCTGTCGGCTGATGGGCTAGATCCTATTGTTATCCAATACGGTAAAAGAGTGTTTATGAAAATAACCCGGTAATATGGAAAAGTTATGATTGATTGTTTTAAAAAAATTTCCATAGTCTGAGGTAGATTTGAATATTTTTATTAGTTTATGAATTACGAACGTACATCTAATCCGGTTTTTCAAGATAAATATTTCAATGCAGCCGCTGCAAGCGAATATCAGATGACGGTGTCTGGCACCATCACAAAAACTTCTTTGTTGTTGATGCTGACTGTGTTATCTGCGGCTTTTGCCTGGACAAGAAAATATGCATCCCTGGATGATATTATTTCAAAGGCTATACTGTTTTCAGTTCTGGCTCTGGTGTGTAGTTTGGTTACATGTTTTAAGCCGCTAATAGCAAAGTACACGGCTCCGTTATATGCTGTATTGGAAGGTCTTGTGCTTGGCAGTTGGTCTCTACTGTTTGAGATGAAATATCACGGCATTGTCATTCAGGCCACGATGTTTACATTTGGGGTTTTTGGCGTGATGTTATTCATTTACAGGACTGGCATAATCAAGGTTAATGAGAAATTTGCGATAGGTTTATTTGCCGCCACGGCTGGCATCGCAGTGGTTTATCTTATGAGCTTGTTACTCAGGATGTTTGGTGTTTCTGGATTCCAGTTTCTCTATAGCTCCAGTAATTTCAGCATAGGGTTTAGTGTGTTTGTCGTGATCATTGCTGCCCTAAACCTGGTGATGGATTTCGATTATATCGTCAAGCTGAGTCGATCCAACGTCCACCGAGACATGGAGTGGTTTGCAGCCTTTGGCCTGCTGGTGACTTTGGTATGGCTATACATTGAAATCCTGCGCCTGCTGGCAAAGCTTAGCGACCGCCGCCATTGATGAGCAGTATCGATGAGATTGCTGGTCATCAAGCCCTCATCTCTAGGTGATATAGTCCATGGATTGTTAGTAGTTTCGAAGCTTAGAAGGAATCGTCCTGATGTTTCCATTGATTGGGTTGTAAGGGCCGAGTTTGTGGAAGTGGTCAGAGCCTCAAGGTTGATCGATGAGGTCATTGTTTATGACCGGAAAGGTGGCATTAGGTCATTCATTTCGACGATATTGCAGATCCGGCGAGGGATTTATGACATGGTCTGGGATATGCAAGGGTTGGCCAGAAGTGGGCTGATGACACTGGCTGCCAGGTCTAGATGTAAGATTGGACGTAGTGATTCCCGAGAGTTGGCTGGTCTTGCCTATGGGCAAAAAGTTAAGTATTATCCAGGGAAATCTGCCCATGCGGTGGATATATTGCGGCCGTTTTTGCTGTCCGCCTGCGATGAAGATGAGATTTCCGGCCGGGTGGATTTTACTCCGGATGAATCAGAAAATTTTTTAAAATTACTGAACAGCTTGCCGTCGAATGAGTATCTATGCCTGTTCCCGGGCAGTAGAAGGAAAGAAAAGCGATGGCCCTATTTTGTCCAATTAACGCGGCTTTTGCTGACTAGAACCTCGTTCATGGTCCTATGGCTTGGAGATTCCTGTTGCACAGATCTAATTACCAGCGATAGGCTTATGAATCTCTGTGGCGATACAACCATTGGCGATGTGATAAATTTTATAAAAAAAGCCAGGCTTGTGGTGGCAAACGACAGTGGTCCGATGCATCTGGCCGCAGCCCTGGGAATCCCCGTGTTGGGCCTATTTATTACAACGGATCCGAAAAAATATGGCCCCTATCCTAGCTCCTCTAGGTCAAATTTCGTGTTGTCAAAAGGTGATAAAGATGAAATGTTTAATGAAAATGTTGTATTTGACAAAATTATGTCGATTATAGAAAACGGTTATGAATAAACTGGCTTTTGTTTACATCATATTTTTATGTCTATTGGGCTGTGCAACTTGCAAGAATATTGCGAATAAAGGCGATGTCGTCAGATCGACAAATGAGAGCTCTGGAATTATCAAAGCCAGGATTGGGTCTAGGCAATTGCCAAGATACTCGCTTGCAATAATGGCCCGGGGTAAGGCTAGTAAGGATATGATGAGCAAGTATTTACGACGTAATGGTGGAAAAATTTCCAAACAGAAAGCCGACTATTTTGCCAGTGCTTATATTTCCGAGTGTGCGGCCGAAGGAGTGAACCATGATATTGCCTTTGCGCAGATGTGTCATGAGACAAATTTTTTGCAATTCGGCGGCCAGGTCGATCCGAAACAGAACAATTTTGCTGGGCTCGGTGCTACGGACAACGGAGCTAGTGGTGCGTCATTCCCAAGCGTCGAGATCGGCATAAGAGCTCAGGTACAACATCTTAAAGCCTATGCATCCACCAGTGAATTGAATCATAGCTGTGTCGATCCACGGTTTGAAAACATTGTGAAAGCCGGCTATCGCGGTACAGCTAAAACCCTGTCTGATTTGGCTGGCAAGTGGGCTACGGACCCATTATATGGTGACAAAATAAAGAAAAAATTGCGAGATATGTTTTCTAAGTCTAAGTGAGCCGTAAATGGGATGTTAGCATCGATTAGTTACTTATGGTACAGTGAATTTTTACGTGTTTTTGTATCACCAATATAGCGTTCCTCAGCAGCAAGTTCATAGAGAGCCGATATTATATTGAGTGTGTTGCTTAGCGTATTGTCCGATATATCAAGTAGATCTAATATACTGCCGTCCAACGTCTTAAGGCATTTTTTGGCGGTCTTACTGTCATCGAGTATTCTTGATGTGCTTACACTTGCTGGTGCTGGACTGTCGTTATGGGCATTTTGCTTATGTGTTTTACGCAGCGCTCTGACTTCGGTTAACATCGAGGAGACCTGGTTTTTAAATTCCTGGGCTGCACCCTGAAATTCTTTAAATTCTATCAAAGAAGTTATGAAAAACGATGAGGTTTTATCAAGCTTTGTATCCTTGAGTTTCGATGTATTGTTTTGACTTGCATCTATGTCCGCTTCCATGCTGCAGGCCGCATAGGCCTTTTCCATATCCCCTAGATTGGTCTTGAGCTTCGGAATGCTCTCTATGCATTTGCATCCGACCCGGATAAGGGCTTCTTCGGTTTCCTCAAGAGCTTTGCCTAATTCCTTAAGGCGTTCACTCATAGCCGACGTCTCATCTTTTATGTAGTTAATGCAGTATTTGTAGGCTTCGCCGTTTGAGTAATGGGTCATCAATTTTTTCCAATATTCCACAGGATAACATGGCAATTTGATACCGGATGGCAGCTTTTTTATTTTGGATGGAGATGATACCGGCAATTTTGCCAAATCGCTGGTGGATTGATCAGCATATGCAGTATAGTCAAGATAATTAATCAATGGAGAACACAATATACCTAAATTTAACACTATTTTAATCACAAAACGACAACTCTTCATAATCTATCAAACCCCAGTGGGAATTCTGTTATTTAAATGTCATTTGTCAATTAAGTTTGATTAGGCACAATTTTTTGCCCATAGACCACAGCTTACTTTCGGTAGGGTTAATAAGTTGTTGCTGGACAAATGGAATACGTCACGAAACCCGTATGGGTTGACGCACTCCGTATCGGCGAGTTGTACGAATTTTTGAAAATTTATTTCTGTCAGATCAAATGTCACTGACAAAAAATGCGGGTTGATGGCAAACAGCAGTTGTTCTTTACCAAGCTCATGGCTGGCATTAAATAATACGGCGGTTGCTGAATTGTTTTCCATTGGCGCGAAAGATCTTAGGTAATTTTTTGATGGTCTTTTTTCCGGATGCAGAAGTCTTCCCAGATGCGATTTACGAAATCCTATGTAATCACTCATGTATTTATGGGTGCTGAAATATTCGGCGCCTCTTTCATAATCTATGGCATTTAGATCGCCTCTTCGATAGGTATTTTGTTCACCGGACTTTGAATGGAGGGTATCGTGGCCTGCCGAAAACATCGGTATGCCAATGGAACTTAGAACAAGAGCTATGGACAAATTTGTTCGCCGACGATCTATGATCGTCGGCGTTTTCCCATCATTGTTTTGGTTTTCAGTAATCATATCCATCCAGCTCCTGTCATCATGAGAAGATATGTAGTTCACAGTCTGTGCTGGAAAACTGGATCTATATCCCAGTGAACCGCCGATGAAATATTCCAGGCCTTCCCTGTTTCCGTTGCCAAGAATATAATCTAGGGCGAAATTGCGATATTCGTCGTTCCAGGCAGAAAAACCAGTACTTCTGATTTCATGCCCTATGTACCCTCTGAAACTCCATGGTTCAGCGATTAAAATTACAGATTTTTTAATTTTTTTTAGCGTTTTTTCTGCTTTTTTCAAGAATTCTAGGCCGAGTAGTTCAGCCAGATCAAACCTAAACCCGTCGACATTATAGACTTCAATGAAGTGGCACAGGCTGTCTAGAATCATCCTTGTGCACATCGGGCTTTCGACCCTGAGGTCATTGCCACAGCCACTGAAGTTCTCCAGACTATCATTGCTAATCCTGAAATAATATTCCAGATCGATCCTGGATAAATAGTTTGGTTCGCCGACATGGTTATATACCACATCAAGTATAACAGCTATGCCATTTCTATGGAAATAGTTGACTAAATTTTTGAATTCTGAAATTTGGGAGCCAATGTCCGGACGTAGTGCATAGGCGCTGGACGGTGAGAAGTAATTGACAGGCATGTAGCCCCAATGGTACTCGTCCTTTGTGTTATTGTCAAATTCTTGGATTGGTTGTAATTCGATGGCATTAATGCCCAGGCTCTTAAAGTAATTATCCTCACTGGCTAAAACCTTGCACAGGCCAGAAAATCCTAGTCTGTCCTGGTCACTGATTTCGCATTTGTATTTGGCTAGGATGTCCCTTAGGTGGGCCTCACAGATGATCAACTCGCTCCATTGCAGCGGCTTAAAACTATCTTCTGATTCACCCATATTGTTCGTGTCAACGATGATAGCCGGGCCATGTTTACTGACCATGCATGCACTGTATGGGTCGACTACTACGACTTCCTTTCCGGATTTGTCCGTCAGTAGGTAGTTGTAATATTTGCCGGAAAGATTTTTTTTGACCAGACATTCCCATACGCCGTCGCAATCCTTGGTCATTTGTATTCTATTTGGTTCGCTTTGAATGGTATCTGATAAAACGAGCCTAATGTTGATTGCCCTGGGCGCGAATAAAGCGAAGTGCGTATTATTGCCGCTTATATAGGCTCCGAGTCTTTTATTAGATTGTTTGGTAACCAACAGGTCTTTGGAATCTATATCTGTGGGCGTGTGATCGTTACCAAACCTGATCTGGAAGCTTTTGTTGAAATCAAAGTCGTCGCATTTTCTAAAAAATGAAAAACAATGGTAACCGGTTTGGGCTGAGTTATACTGAAAATTTGCTATGCCTTTTTCACAGTAGGCAATATTTTGGCAATCCTTGGGTACAGAAGTCCAGAATCCATTTTCTGATACGAATTTAAATTGCGAAAGATGGGCTATTCTGTTTGGATCTACTCTAATAACCCAGCAAAGCTCGCCGCAGACTAGTTCTGGGGTTAACAACCATTCTTTGCTTTTTGTATTCGGAGACCAGCCGTTGAACGTGCCTGTTAGAAAAAATTTAGATGTTCCCGATTCTTCCATGGGAACCCAGCTGGGTAACATTATGAATGTCAACTTGTTCCTTTCCGAGAAATAGCCAGAGGTTTTGGCGAACAAAAACGGGTCGATGCGGCTAATTTGCATCTTACATAGAGACCCATTTTCTGTGAATCGTACTGGTGGAAGCCCTCGTTCGCTCTGATTCCAGTCGTTCTTTAGGAGAAGTACACCCTCCTGTGCACTTACCCAAAATGCTCGCATTATATTGTTGCTCATTGCTTATCAGCCACATAAATTCAATAACTCTTTTACAAATAGGCAACAATAAAATGTAAAAATGTTATATATCTCTATGAATTAGAACGACAACTGGAAAATCGATAGCCTGTGGCGGGTTGGTTTCACCAGATTTAGTGGTATTTTGCTGCGTTTCTGAGCTTTGTTATCAATTGATCAATGGAATATAATTTAGCATTTCTCAGGGCTTTAAACAAAGCTGTTTCGAAATTTATTTTGGTTACAACTCCATTTCGGACCGAATCCTTGGCTGATGAAATGGACTCCAGTAGGTTAACAAAAGCCGTGGTTTGTTCATGCGATTCCTGTTCGTGCGATTCAAACGAAACGCCTTCAAGGTGTTTGTGCATCAATTTCTCAAGGTCGCATAGAGTGTGATAGAAATCGCAGCCATTGGCTGATAGCTCGTTGGAAAGTTTTATGATTGATTTGTGATCACTGTCTAAAAGTGCCCTAAATATTTCCGAAAGCTGTTCGGCCGAAGCAAGGCCGTAGGCTGTTATGACGTCGATTTCTTTGATATGTCCGTGGCTGAACGACGTCATTTGGTCGACGATGGTTTGGGCATCACGCATGCTGCCATCGGCCATCCGGATTACTGCCTCCAACGCAAGAGGTTCTATTTCGATTTGTTCGGCCTTAGCTATTTCTAGGAGTTTGGTTTTTAGCATATTTTCGCTGATTGGCTTGAATTCAAATCTTTGGCAACGGGATGTTATGGTCGATGGAATTTTCTGAGCTTCGGTGGTGGCGAATATGAATTTTACGTGGCTTGGTGGTTCTTCAAGTGTCTTTAGTAGAGCATTGAACGCAGATGTGGAAAGCATATGCACCTCATCGATTATGTATATTTTGTAGCGGCATCCGCTGGGTAGATAGTGGCATTCCTCCCGAAGTTCCCTTATTTGTTCAACGGAATTGTTTGAGGCGCCATCTATCTCTATAACATCCAGACAGTTGCCATCCATGATCGAACTCGTTAGGTCGGAATCCGCCGGGAAGTCAATGGATGGTGCATTGCCAGCATTTAGTGCTGCGGCCAATAGTCTGGCCGTGGAAGTTTTTCCCGTGCCCCGGGGGCCGACAAATAGAAACGAGTGGGCCACCCGTCCGGTCAATATGGCATTTTCGATGGTTTTGACAACATGTTCCTGGCCAACAAGTTCCTTAAATGATTTTGGCCTCCACCGCCTGGCGATTACCTTATATTCTGCATTCAATCTTGTTAGTTATGGCACTTAAATCATTAGGAATTTCAACCAAATTCTGTATCTGGTTGCAATTTTAATGAATTTTATCACTGTGGCCCGCCGTGAGGCAGCTATTGACATTGATACTATACGAATTCCGTACCCTGTTTTTGTCACCGGTGGCCTATGTGGTGGGCTTTTCGTTTTCGGCACTCATGGCATTGATCTTCCTGTTCCTATTGGATGATTACTCGAGATTGTCGCAGCCCTGCCATTTGATGGTGTTGTTTTTCAAATCAATGTGGTTACCGACGGTGTTTTTTTTGCCTGTGATCACAATGAGGTCGATTGCATCGGAACGAGATAATGGAATGTTGGACACATTTCTCCTGTTGCCGATTCGGCGCATCTGGATCGTTCTTAGCAAATTTTTTGTGATATATTTTTATTACATTGTTTTGTGGCTGGCCGTAGGTACTTTTCCTTTCATTGCAAAATGCATTTCGAAAGAATTGGTGTTGTCGTTACAGATCACCGATGGAGTCATAGTTAGTGGCGGAATGTTTTTCATTTTTTGTAGCAGTGCATTTTTCATTTCGCTTGGTATTTTTATAAGCTCAATTGTCCCAAGCCAACTGGCATCCACCGTGGTTAGTTTTGTGGTGTTGTTTTTTGTTTTGGTTGCAGGTCAACTGTTTCAATACGTATCTGTCCAAAACTACGCTAACAACATATATATGCAAAACATTGCCGACATCTCGAATACATTTATGCAGGTGGAAGATTTTTGTAACGGAATTATTGACACGAGGGTTATTATGTTTTACATAAGCACAGCCTGCCTCTGCTTGGTTGCGGCGGCCAGGTGGATTGGGAGACGTTAAAATGGATATTAAGATTTGTTTGTTTGTACTTAATTTGTTGTGCTTGAGCCAGATAGCCGATGCATGTAATTTAACTTTGTTAAAAAAACATGATGATGTTATTCTTGAAAATAAGAAAAAATTTAATTACGTCGGTCTAATGGACGCCATATTAAATAGAAGGAGTATTAGAAGTTATACATCGGAACCGATTACCAGTGAACAGATAACCATGATTTTGAAAGCCGGGTTTGCTGCCCCATCGGCAATGGGGTCCAGCCCATGGCATTTCATTGCCATTAAAGACAGGGTTGTCCTTGACAAGCTTGAGAAAGTGCATCCCTATGCTGGAATGTTGAAATCGGCACCATTTGCGGTACTGGTTTGTGGTGATAAGTCATTGGAATCCATACCAGATAAGTTCGAGCAAAATTGTTCTGCTGCAGCGGAAAATATTCTGATAGCGGCTACGGCCCTGGGCCTGGGTTCGGTCTGGGTTGGTGTCTATCCGGACGAACCCCTGATGAAGAAATTCCGAGAGGTACTAAATATTCCGGAAAAAGTGTTTCCATTTGCCCTGATTCCGATCGGGCACCCAACAAAAACTCCTTCTCCTTCAGAACGTTATAACTCGGAAAGGGTACACATAGACAGGTGGTAACCCCGGTACTAGATGATTAAATCGGTAATTTTGTTCTTGCCTAATGGTTTTGTTCTTAGTTTAAAGTAAGTCTGTTATGAATAAAATAGGCCTAGTGATTTTTATAGATAGGAGAGTCGGAAAGAGATGACAGTTTTGTTTTGGGTAATACCGATTGTGGCTGTGTTTACGTTGATTGTTGCTAGATATTTTTATAGCTCCATGATGCTTGAGCCGGCCGGAACGGATAGAATGAAAGAGATTGCTTCCTATGTGAGAACCGGTTCGCTCGCCTATCTAAAGCAACAATATAAGGTTGTGACTGTTGTATTTCTAGTACTTGCAGTGATCCTTGGGATACTGTCATTTGGCCTGGATTTGCAAAACGATTGGGTCCCGTTTGCTTTTATTTCAGCGGGTATTTTTTCAGGATTGGCAGGATTTTTAGGGATGAAAACTGCCACGAACGCCTCATCGCGGGCGGCTTTTGCGGCTTCAAAATCGTTAAACGATGGCCTTCGTATAGCTTTTAGAAGCGGAGCCGTGATGGGTTTAGTTGTGGTTGGCCTTGCTCTGCTGGACTATTCGATCTGGTTTGTGATACTGGACATTTTTGAAGATGCTGTGGATCAATCTCAGAGGCTTGTGATTATAACTGGCACCATGCTGACTTTCGGCATAGGTACGTCTCTTCAGGCACTTTTCGCACGGGTTGGCGGAGGAATATTTACGAAAGCCGCCGATGTTGGAGCGGATTTGGTTGGTAAGGTTGAGTCAGGAATTCCCGAGGATGATCCGAGGAATCCGGCCGTGATTGCTGACAACGTGGGCGATAACGTGGGCGATGTGGCTGGTATGGGAGCCGATTTGTATGAATCCTACTATGGATCCATTCTGGCGGCTGCAGCCTTGGGTGCGGTGGCATTTTTAGACAACCCGGAGGTGCAGGTAAAAGCCGTTCTTGCTCCGGCACTTATAGGTGCCATCGGTGTGATTTTATCGATCATTGGCGTGTTTTGTGTCAAAACCAAGGAAAACGCCACTGCGCTGGAATTGCTGAAGTCCCTTGGCCGTGGAGTGAAATTGAGTGCAGCATTGATATTTGTGGCATCGTTTTTGGTTCTATATCTTCTTGGTATTCCGAATTATGCTGGCCTGTGGGGCTCGGTGGTAATTGGGTTGATCACCGGCGAAATAATAGGTAAGTCGTCGGAGTATTACACCTCCCAGGCCTATACCCCAACGAAACGGATTGCTGGCCAGGCCCAGACCGGTCCGGCCACGGTGATAATAAGTGGCATCGGGACAGGCATGATATCAACGGCTGTGCCGGTGGTGGCTGTGGTTTTTGGAACCATATTGGCGTTCTGCTCTGCAACTGGTTTCTCGGGTTTTGATCAGATAAATATGTCCGTAGGGCTGTACGGCATATCGATAGCCGCCGTTGGAATGTTATCGACCCTTGGAATAACATTGGCGACAGATGCCTATGGGCCGATTGCGGACAATGCAGGCGGTAATGTCCAAATGAGCGGGTTGGATTCCGTTGTGAGAGAGCGCACCGATGCATTGGATTCCCTTGGCAATACCACGGCTGCCACCGGAAAGGGCTTTGCAATTGGTTCGGCCGCATTGACAGCCCTGGCTTTGATCGCCTCCTATGTTACCAGCCTAAGGGTTGGGTTGGTTAAAATCGGCAAGGAGTTTATGATAGTTTCTGGTGAAACCATAGCTGTTTCGGAGGCTACGATGAACGATTTCATAAATTATTATGGTGTGCATTTGCTTAATCCAAAAGTACTTATGGGTTTATTTGTCGGTGCAATGATGTCATTTTTATTCTGTGGGTTTGCTATAAATGCAGTTGGTCGTGCCGCAGCGAGTATGGTTGAGGAAGTTCGCAGGCAATTTAAAGAAATACCTGGGATACTGGATGGGTCTGCGGTCCCTGATTATGCTAGATGTGTCACAATCGCTACATATGCTGCTCAGCGCGAGATGGTTGCTCCAGCGCTATGTGCCATAATTGTCCCGGTTGTCGTGGGATTTGTTTTTGGTGTTCCGGGTGTGATCGGATTGCTTGGCGGCTCACTATCCAGTGGCTTTGTGCTAGCTGTTTTCATGGCAAACTCAGGTGGTGCCTGGGATAATGCCAAAAAATACATCGAGGAAGGTGCCATGGGAGGCAAGGGCTCCGAGGCACACAAAGCTTCGGTCATCGGCGATACGGTGGGTGATCCGTTTAAGGATACCGCTGGCCCAAGCCTGAATATATTGATAAAACTGATGGCCATGGTATCGCTGGTTATGGTCGGATTCACCGTGGCCTATAGTGTTTTTTAAATAGAACTTTGTTACCCGGGTGCGTATATTTTATTTATGAACAACCTACAAATTAATATTATTGGCAAGTGTGATTGTTTTGTGTTTTATTATTGCAGGAAGTAACTTACAATGAGCGGCATCTCCAGAACTCCGCCCTATAGCGTGGATTTCGAGCAGGCGTTGCTTGCGTCTTGCATAATAGAGGGTGGCCAGGAAAGCATTGCTACCTGCATCCAGGAAAAAATCTATCCCACATCGTTTTATATGCCGGCCCATCAGGTCATTTTTAAGGCCCTATTGGACCTCTATGCCGAGAATTCTCCGGTTTCAGAACTGGTTCTGGCGGAAAAGCTATCAAGTCGCAGAGAGCTGGAGAAGGTTGGTGGTTATGATTATATAAATTCCATAACAAGCAGGATAGATACTCCGGTTCACATAGTTTATTATATAAACCGTGTGAGAGATTTGGATTTGCTCAGGAAAATTATAAAAATTTCCAGCGAAAGCATCGAGTCGGCCTATGCCGGGGTCAGCGACGTTAGCCAATTCGTAGAAACGGTTGAAAAAGCAATATTTGATCTAAGTGAATCCAGACTTTCAGATTCTGCACAGCATATAAGAAGCGCCATTGATAATGCTATAGTATTAGTCCAGAAGCTGTTACAGAACCGTGGCGAACTCAGTGGCGTGGGCTCAGGTTTTGGTGATCTCGACCGTTTGACCTTTGGGTTTCATCCAGGTGAAATGATCGTTGTAGCCGCCAGGCCCTCGGTGGGAAAGACTAGCTTAGCTCTAAATATAGCAGAGAATGCTGTGATAAAACCAGAGGGAAAAACCGTTGTACCGACGCTATTTTTCAGCCTTGAGATGAGTTCAGAACAGCTATCTATGCGGCTATTATGCGGCCGAGCTGGTATAAATATGACAAAATTTCGTGATGGATTTATCACAAAGGAGTCTGCCATAAATCTAAATAAAGTTGCTAATGAATTCAAAAATGCACCACTGTGGATCGATGAATCAACGAATATGTCCATAACCGAGATGCGCGCAAAGGCTAGGCGTAGGTACAATAAGAACAAATTCGGATTGGTCATTATCGATTACCTGCAGCTGATTGCCGGTACCGATGCCAGGGTAAACCGAGAACAACAGATATCAGAGATATCACGGGGTGTCAAAGCCATGGCCAAAGAACTCAATGTGCCGGTCATCGTACTAAGCCAGCTGAATAGAGAGTCAGAAAAAGAGAAGCGTCAGCCAAGGTTATCAGATCTGCGTGAATCCGGTGCAATAGAACAGGATGCGGATGTTGTTATGTTACTCTCTAAGAAAAGGGAAGAGGACACCGATAAGGAAATTTCGTCGGATCTAGTGATTCGTGAATTGATTGTTGCAAAACAAAGGAATGGTCCTACAGGTTTAGTTCAATTAGCATTTAGAAAAAGTTTAACCAGGTTTGAAAATTATGCAGATAAGGATATCTGATTTTTGGAATTTATTTTGTTGTATATGTTTATTGAGCTGCGTTCAGCAGCATAGCAAAGCCGAGGATCAGCCTTGGAAAGAGCCAGTGGTCGGCCGCATAGATATTAACTATGATGGGGATGTCCGTGGTGCTATTCATGATAGTGTTGTCCTTGCCCACGTACAACTTAAAGAAGGAGAACCGTTTAGCCACTACCTGGCAGATAGATCGATAAAATCCCTATATGAAACCAAGCTATTCGAGTTTGTGTCGATCAAAATGACTAGGATTGAATTCAGTGATGAGGTCGTGGTAACATTCAACCTAACCCTCAGGCCAAAGATTTCAGCTATCAGATTCGAAGGTAACGAAAAAATAAGGTCAAAAATTCTTAGAAAAAAAATAAAAAGCACCACGGGCCTTATGTTTTCAGACAGCATGGCCCTGGACGATGCCTATGAAATTTTCAATTATTATCAGGAAAATGGATATCCGGAACCGAAGGTTGACTATGAAAAAAGAGTAGATCCGGTAACCGGTAATGTTGAGCTGGTATTTGTAATCAATGAAGGCATTAAGGCTAAGATAAGGGAGGTAAGATTCGTTGGCAATGGTGATGTGAGCGCAGACAAGTTACGTGATAAGATGCTCACCCAGAAATGGATATTTCTAATATCCTGGATTAAAGGGACTGGTAAGCTCCGCAGTGGAATGTTTGATATGGACCTGATTACACTCAGGAAGGAACTGAAAAATCACGGTTATCTCGACTCTTCCATAGATGAAACCAAAATAACCTTTTCCTATGATAGTAGAAATGGATTGATTATAACCATTCCGATGGAACTTGGCGAAAATAAATATATGGTTGGCCGGGTGGATATAAGCGGCAATAAGGTTTTCGAAACCAATGTGTTAGAGAAAATTCTTGGAATCAAAGACGGCGATGTGTTTTCTCCGGACGCTTTGAGCCAAGCCTGTGTAAATATACAGGATTTCTATGGCCTGAGTGGCTACCTTGATACCCAGGTTGCCGTGACCAGGAACCCAAGCTTTATCGACAACTCGATAGATATCACTTTTAATATATCCGAGGGAGAAGTGTCCCAGGTTGGCGCGGTGAAACTTTCTGGTAACATCAAGACAAAAAACAAGGTAATCCTGAGAGAATTGACACTTTCGCCGGGCCAAAAATTCAATGTTACCAGGATGAAAAATAGCCAGGCAAAGCTCAAAAATACTGGATTTTTTAGCGATGTTGATATAGGCTATGAAGATTCTAAAGAGCCAAATAAAAAGAATCTGAAGGTTGAGGTTAAAGAAGCCAACACGGGAAAAATTTCTTTGGGAGGCGCCATAAGTGCCATGAATAACATTATGGTGTTTGCAGAAATTGCCCAGGCGAATTTTGATCTACTCAACAGAAAGTCGAAGTTCCAAGGTGGTGGCCAGAAGGCTAGGGCTCGCATAGAACTTGGTACCAGAGCCAGCCAGTTCCTATTGTCCTTCGAAGAGCCATATCTCTGCGATAAACCCTTGGCCGCCGGGTTTGACGCCTTTCTGTCAAAGCACGAGTATAAGCGTTCGGATAGCAACTACAGCGGCCCCAGCTATGACGAGCAGCACATTGGCATGGAACCCTATCTGAGGAAAAGACTTTTTGGCCTTTGGACTGGTCGATTAGCCTATCACATAGAACGAGTTAAGTTATACCACATCGGCAAACGTGCACCCCAGGATTTAAAGGATGAAGGCGGTTGGCGTAGCATATCCAAGGCTAAATTTACCCTGGAAAGAGATACCAGGAATAGTTTTGTTATGCCATCGAAAGGATCGTTGATAAGCATAAACAATGAGATTGCCGGTGGACCATTTCTTGGGAAAACAAATTTTGCCAAGCTAGAAGGTAGCTTTGCCCGCTGGATTCCTATCACAAAGAGTGGCGATCATGTGCTGGAAGTTATAGGAAAGCTTGGAGCTATAACCCCGTATAATCATAAAAATATCCCGTATACAGAACGCTATTTCCTTGGTGGCCAAAGTTATATGAGAGGCTTTGAATACAAAAGCATAGGGCCAAAAGACAATGTCGGCTATGTGGTTGGCGGAAACTCTTTTGGCTATCTTTGTTCGGAGTATACGATGAAACTATTTGGGCCGGTGTCCTTGGCCTACTTTGGTGAGGCCGGTTTTGTTAATAGGCATACAATGCGTTTTAGCCCAAGGAATTACTGTGCTGATCTTGGCATTGGCTTGAGGATAATGATCCAGGGAGCGCCTCTCAGGCTAGATTGGGGATTTCCGGTGCATACCCCAGCGGGCTTCGGCAAAAAAGACAAAGTTCAGTTTAATTTCTCTTTTGGTATTGTATTTTGATCCGTATCAGGAAAGGGAGATCGTTATAGCTTGCCAAGGAAGAATCTTTGGCGACGGCATAGGTCGTTTCGTATCTCTTTAAATGGCAGCCAGTTAGCTTTTTTGATAAGAGATTCGCCATGGTTAATCCCGATTTCTAGAGCTATTAATCCTGGCTTTTTCAGAAATTTTTCTGCCTGGGCCAGGATTTTTGCAGCATCCTCGATGCCATCATTTCCGGATACCAGGGCCCAGGTTGGTTCGTGGTCTTTCACCTCGGGCTGAGTCAACACCAGTTCTTCCTGGGACAGATAAGGTGGGTTGGAAACAATGATGTCGAAGCTTCCTTCCACATCCGAGAACCAGTCCGATTGAATAAAAGTTATGTTGGCCAGCCGGTTAATTTTTGAATTTTCGATTGCTAAGGCTATTGCTTCCAAGCTTTTATCCACCGCAATCACCTCGGCGTTGGTAAATTTTTTGGCCAAAGCCAGGCCGATGGCTCCGGTGCCAGTGCCGAGGTCTAATATTTTGCTAACTGGCTTAGTTTCAACTTCTTGAATTACAAGTTCGACAAGTTCTTCGGTTTCTGGTCGTGGGATCAATGCCCGCCTATCGGTTTTTATTTTTATGTCAAGAAACCTGGTTTCACCGGTTATGTATTGCAATGGTTCCCGGTTGCCGCGCCTTATAATGGCTTTTTTTATTAATTCCGCGGTTGCCTCGTCTATCGTACTGTCAAACCGCAAATATAGATCTAACTTCTTGCAGCCTAGGATATTGGCGAAAATTAATTCGGCATCCAGTCTGTGACTTTCGACACCTTTTCTTGTGAGAAAAGCGTCAGATTTTTTCAATAGGTCTAGGAGTCTTTGCATGTAACTTTTTATGTACGAATGACTTATGACCATAATCGCTGACGTCACCGATACAGGTTACATTATCCCTATGGATACAAATAAAAAACTTCCTGCGGCCATAGCCAACAACGGCAAGCATAGACTTTACACCAAGTGCTTTCTTATCAATGACATCTATATAATCTTTTCGTTGATCGGAATGGTTTCCACAGCAACAACCACGGTCAGATCTGTATAATCGGACCACTATCATTCCACCGATGACCAGCACCAGCAGAAAAACAACCACCTTTATTACGGAGACAACGAACTCATAATCAACGTTTTGAAGATAATTTCCCAGCGATGTAATGCAGCCATCCATCATAGCATATTATTTTTCCCAAACTCACGATTTTCCTTCACTTTGACAGCATTTTTGCCAATTCTTCCCCGAAGGTAATATAGCTTTGCTCGCATGGGTACGCTTTTTCTTTCGACCTCTATTTTAACTATGTTTCGCGAATGAACGGGAAATATTCTTTCAACACCTTCGCCAAATGAAATTTTTCTAACGGTAAAGGTTTCGCTTATACCATTACCTTTTCGACAAAGAACAATGCCAGCGAAAATCTGTACGCGTTCTTTATCTCCTTCACGCACTTTGACATGTACCCGAACACCATCGCCGACTTTGAAACCATCGCGACCTTCCATAAGTTGACCCTCGGTCAATTCCTTTATAATAGAGTTCATTTTAATAAATCCACATCCTTCTCTAAGTGTTTTTTATTCAAATTCAACCATTTTTGAAAAATATCCGGTCTTCGGTTCATTGTTCTTGCAATCATTTGATTAAATCTCCATCTGTCTATTTCCGCATGATTGCCTGACATCAATACCTCGGGAACCCGCTTGCCTTCAAACTCGACAGGTCTTGTGTATTGGGGAAATGATAATAAACCGTTCGAGAAACTATCCTGGTCCAATGAGTTAGGATTGCCAAGGACTCCGGGCACGTATCTACATACCGCATCGGCCAAAACCGCCGCGGCCAGTGTTCCATTGGTTATTATATAGTCGCCGATGGAAACCTCCAGATCTAGATGAGATTCCCTTATTCTTTCATCTATGCCTTCATAATGCCCAGACAGTAAAATTAGATGTTTTTTTTTGGATAATTCCTTGGCCAATTCTGTTGTTAACAGCTTCCCATCAGGACACATATAGATCACCATTGAGGTTTCGGTTTTAACAGCATCTATTGCCGAACATACCGGCTCTGGCTTCATAACCATACCTGGCCCACCGCCAAAAGGCCTATCGTCGGTAGTGCCATGTTTGTCCCTTGTAAAGCTACGCAAATTGTATGTATTAAACTCGATCAGACCAAGATTCATAGCCCTACGCAACATACTCGCTGACAAAAATCCCTCGAGCATGTCCGGGAATAGAGACAAAAAATCTATGCGTAAACTAGACAGATGATGCTTTTCTAGAACGACGGATCAATGTACTGACGGTTTCGGTGGGTTTTGCCCCAACACCGAGCCAATGATCAACACGATCAATGTCCAGAGTAAGTTCCACTGCTTTACCTCTGGCCTGAGGATCATAGGTACCAAGCTTTTCGACAAAACGACCATCTCTCCGCCAGGAAGATTCGGCTACCACAACTTTATATATTGGTTTATGTGTAGCACCATGACGCTGCAATCTAATTTTTAATGCCATAGGACTTTGAAACAAACAGAAACATAGGCACAAAATTGTCAAGATGTTTTATTATTGGCCGTCAAACTAATGATTTTTTCTGACATATTGATGGGCGATTATATACTAGAATTATATTGAAATGTGTAGATGTAATGATAAAATAAAAAAAGGAGTCAATAGGGATATTTATGTTTATGCTTAAAGGAGGGATGTATTTTGTTCGGGTGTTTATGGTAATAACGTTATTGCATACACAAAATTACGCTTTTGGATCTAATTTTAGCGCCGATTATGATAACAAAAAACCGATAAAAGTGGTTCACAATGTCCAGAAAAAGACATTGAAAGATATTTGGATTGAAGGGCATTTATCTATACAAAAGAAAAGTGATTTGGCTGTTATATTTAAAGCAATTTATGCGAATGATAGCTTTAATGTGGAATCGATAGATATTGTCACAAACCAGGGCGATGTATTTGCCTCCTGCGGTGTCAGTGAAATGACAAAGCAGTTGGATCAATTACTGAATAAATTCATAGGAAAAAGAAAATATTCAATGTTTATCGCAGAAATTTCTGGAAATACCGTTAGTGGGTTCAAAGAAATAGACAAAAATGACAAGCTGAACAAAGATATGGTGAATGCGTTGGAAGGAATTCTAAATGAAACGGTATATTATAAATTTGTATTGAATATATTGAAAGAGAAGCCCAAAAGTGTGCAGGAAAAGGACGATAAAAAAAATAATAAATCAGTGGTGGTTGTGAGTAAAAGTAGCAAACCAGGTCTAATTGGTTCTTTTCTAGGTAGCATAGGCTCTTCTGTTAAAGGCGCAGCCATGGCTATAGCCGGTAGTGCCAGTTTTATGGTTGGGACCGTAGCAAACCTTATGGGGCCGCTTATAAGCCCATATTCTATAGTTAGCACTATCGGAAGCATTTGCCTTAAAGGATATTTAACGCAAACGTTAAATCCGAATGGCGTGGCTTTTTCACAGTCCGGTGTGATTGGTGATCAATTACTTACTGCAATGGAAAACCAAGGAGGTATTATCGGTAAAGTTGGTGAGTGTATCCGTGAAAGTAAAATTGGCATGACAATATTTTCTTCGCTCATGACCGGCATAGGAGGAAAAGTCTTGGATGAATATTTTGGCAATGTATCAACGGACGAAACGATAGATAAGCTTAAAAATCCATACGCCTTGGCAAGAATAGTAAAACAATCGCTTAGTACATTCAAATTTACAGGCCAGGCTCTATCGATTGACAAAGGTGAACTACAAGGCCTTATCAAAGAAATTATTGATATAGCCAGTAGTAATAGCGTGGGTCGTTTTTATGATAAAAATAATCCAGAATATAAGAAAAGTAGGTTTATGGTTACTAAACAGAATATTGTAAATTCTATTAATTGTAGTTGGCTTAAAGACGTAGTTGGAAATCCTGAGATGAACTACAAAGAGGCTCTAGTGGAGAGAGCTGGTAGGCTTGTGGAACTTGAAAAGGCCAAAAAATTAATCAATAAATACAGGAAACAAGAGAAAGAAAACATTAGATCTGCGAAGCAAAATGGAAAAGATACCGTATCTGGTATAAGTGTTCTGCTAGCCTACGAAACAGCTTTCCTTAGTTTTATCATCGCCGAAGAAAGGGTTAAGTACTTTGAGAGTAAAATTGATGCGAAATCTATATCTATTGATTCGGCTATTACCAAACCCCAACAAGAAGAAATTAAAAAGAATCTGAATAAATTTAAAACAGCCATTGGAGATAGGATAAAAATTTTAACCGAAATTATTGAAACCAAAAAGATGGATAACCTTGAGAAATCGGTCAATTCAATTACGAAAGCAACTGATCTGGTCAAAGATGCTGGAATCGATAGCCCATATATGATGTTTCTGAAAGATGAATCATACTGTGATCCAGATGATGAAGGAATTTTGGAAAGGATCAAGAGAAATATAGAAGGCCTACTCCAACAGAGTAAGGGAAAGGCTGAAAAAGGATATCAATTGAGTAAAGAAAAGGCCGAACAAGTCCTCAGATTTGGTAAAGAAAAAGCAAATAAATTATTTCAATCATTAAAGGAAAAATTTTCAAAAAAACAAAAACCATGACTACAATATAATGTATGTATAAATCTAACAAAAAGGAAATGGGAATTATGAAAAAGAGATTGAACCCCGAAAGATTGATGTTGATTGTGCTTGCCTTATTATTTTGGACGATAGGCGACGCTTTTGGTGAGTCACATAAAAAGTCATTGGTTACAGTTTGGAAAGATGTACACTCGTTTATTTCAAATAAAAACAGTGAGGCTGGGATATTATTCGTAAAATCTGATGAGAATAATCGATGGATAAACATTGTTCTAATAGATGGAAAGGTATATAAGGCAGTAGCCGGAAATGAAACCAAGAGTCCTCGGCTAGTAGAATTGCATGAATTAGTAAAAGGAAAAAGCGAATATTCGGTATTTTTTATAGAAAAACGGCATAGGTCATTTAAAAAACTTATTCTAGTGAATCCAGATGATCCAGATGATTGTCATGGAAGATATGGAAAGCTATTAGGCTGGGTAAAAGATATACTGGCCAGTGATGATTTGGTATATTTTAGGCAGGTTGGTAATATAAAATTGGATAAAAATGCAAATACTGGAGCAGTGCATGGTAGTTCGGAAATTTTCATTACCAAGTTAAGTGCCGAAATCGTGAAGAAAAACAAGCCAGGTATTTTTAATAGAGCTTGGAATTGGGTGAAGGACCATAGGGATACGATTGTAACTGTGGTTGGAACGATAGCAACTGCAGCGATTGGAGTGCATTACAGTGGCCAGATCGGTGACTGTGTGAAATGGATAGCAAGTAATACTAGTAATTTATTTAGCAATGTCATAAATAGCACTAATTATCAGCCTCCCTTGGATGATGCGCCTGGCCCGATCGTCTCGAATAGCGATGACATTGATAACCATACAAAGACCATTGATGAAGCAGCTGAGACCATTAATAAAGCAGAGTCCAGTGAGACTATGGATAAACTAGAGTTTGGTGAGAAATTCTGCAAGGATATGAATGATAATAAGAGAGCTGCGATAGCCCAGATCCGGGATCTCTATGAGCATCCGGAAAAGATCAAAGAAATGTCCAAGTATGATGGTTGGTCGCTGGCAATTGTATGCTATTGGATTATCCATAGCTTGAAAGACCATTATCCAGATCTAGATCGGAATGCTATAGGCCAGGAGCTG
>JAITBP010000004.1 GCA_031283585.1 Puniceicoccales bacterium | reverse complement strand
ATGTAAAGGCTGAGATTAAGGACATAACAACGGATGCTAATACTCCAATTACGGACCTAAAGGGGCTAGCGACCTTTTTCGACAGTACTACCCCACTGGACCCCTGGGGGGCGCCGTGGAAGTTTAGTTATGCTGATAAGAGCGACAAGAACGTAATAGGTCCTACCCTAAAGGTCGAGAGTAGTAATGGTGACAAAGGCAATTATACGTTTGTAAATGGAAAGATAACTGTTGATATCATACCCAAAGCCTAGGCGCAGTCCGCTGGATCCACATCCAGGTATTCCCTGATGTCCCAGGCGAATTCCTTCCTAGATGATGGAAATTTTGATCGCTATCACACTGGTAACTGTGCTGGCTGCATTTTTTTGTTTTTTCGTTTTTTTTCGTTTTTTTTGTTTTTTCTTGCCAATGTACGGTTTTTGTCTAAACTGCTACGCAGAAAAATCTTAAAAGGAGTTTGATTTATGGATGGAATATTAAAAAACAGAGACCGGGCTATGACGCTGATGGAGATCCTGATTGTCATCGCCCTTATAGCCGTGTTGGCCGGTGTGGGTATCAGCAACATGGGTGGTGTGTTGGACTCCGGTAAAAAGAAAGCCGCCAAGGCCTTCCTGGAATCCACCGTCAAAGCCGCCTGCAGTGCCCTCTATGCCTACAAGGATTATAATGATGTCTTGGTAAATAAAGCGCTTGATGGCATAAAGGTGACGGCTGCTACTGATGCTTCTCCTGCAACAGCAAACCTAAATGGGCTAGCGAACTTTTTCGACAGTACTATCCCACTGGATCCCTGGGGGGCGCCGTGGGACTTTAGTTATGTTAGTGACACTAAAACACTAACGGTCGTGAGTACTAATGGTGGCACAGGCACCTATGAGTTTAAAGATGGCAAGATAGAGGTTAAGGTCAAACCATAACCCTAGGCGCAGTCCGCTGGATCCACATCCAGGTATTCCCTGATGTCCCGAGGAAAGGCGAATTCCTTCCTCAGCGCATCGAGGGTCTTTACCCTACTGCCCACCGAACCGACCACAAAAAAATAGATTGCAAACCTATACCAACCGTTTATCTTCTCAATCATACATTTTGTCGGGCCTTTCATCTCCAGGGTCGGGTCGGTGATGTTTTTTTCCAGAAATAGGCCCCAATTGTTTGCAAAAAATTCCGCCTTGGTCTCATTTCTACTCATTATAACATGCCGAATTAGCTTCCGGTAGGGAGGATAACCAAAATGCCGCCTGGTGGCCAGCTCCAGCTCCATAAAACCATAAAAGTCGTTACTCCGAGCCTTGGTTATGGCCATACACTCCGGCCTAAATGTTTGCAACACAACCTCACCATTCCTGTCGCCACGCCCTGCTCTTCCAGCCACCTGGACGATCATCTGAAATGTTCTCTCCATGGACCGAAAGTCCTGCACATTCAACGAGATATCGCAATCAACCACACCAACCAACGTGACATTCGGAAAATCCAACCCCTTAGCTATCATCTGGGTTCCAAGCAAAATATCCACAAGGCCTTTCCTAAACTTTGATAAAATTATACGAAATTCATCTTTTTTTCTCATGACATCGGAATCTATCCGGGCAATGGATGCCCCGGGAAACATCCCGGAAATAATTTGCTCAAGCCGTTGCGTACCAACGCCATTGTAAAATATCTCCAACCCACCACACTTCGGGCAATTCGTCCTCGGTGGCTCGGTGTATCCGCAAAAATGGCACTTCATCGCCTGCTGACTGCGATGATAGGATAGGGAAACATCGCAATTCGGACATCTGGCCACATAATCGCAACTAGGACACAGGGCCGTCGGCGCATAACCCCTCCTATTGAGCAATAGAATCACCTGCTCATTTTTTTCAAGCCTGTCAAAGATCTTGTCGCGCAACAGGTTAGAAATAATACATTTTTCATATCTTCTATCAACCAAATGGATCGTTGGCAACCTACTATTACCGACACGCTGATTCAACTCATTCAACCTGTAACCCTTATGGTACACATTGAGGTAGGACTCGGTCGACGGCGTCGCCGAACCTAAAATACACAGCGCATCGTTAAGTTTTGCCCGGTACACAGCCACATCCCGCCCGTTATACCTGGGCTGGTCACTCTGCTTGTAGGATTGGTCGTGCTCCTCATCCACAATTACCAACTGCAGATTTTTCAGCGGTACAAACAGGGCGGATCTGGCCCCAACAACCACACTGACTTCACCACTGGCAATGGCCAGCCATGCGTCCTTTCTCTCTCCGTCTGAAAGGTTACTGTGCCATAGCACCACACCGTACCCAGAAAACCGATTCCGAATTCTGGCCAACGTCTGCGGCGTCAAAGCCAACTCAGGTACCAGATATAAAACCTCGCCGCCATGTTTTATAACACTTTCTATAGCATCGAGATATACCTCAGTTTTTCCGGATCCGGTAACGCCCTGAAGCAAATGTACGGAAAACAACCGCCTAGCCAAACTGGCCTTTATGTCATCTGCCACGGCCTGTTGGGCTTTGGTTAATGTCAGGGCCCGAAAACCATGACCCTCGGCCTGGTCATCGTCCTGGGCCAGCCGCGGTTCATTCCGAAATTCTTCGATAAATATCCCTTTGTCGACCAAGCTGTTAACCACACTTACCGAAAACAATTCCAGCAAGTCCTTCCTCGGGCAACCACCGGCGGTCCTGAGATAACTATAGGCCTGATGCTGCTTTGGAGCTTTACGAAATAGTTTCAGTAACTCATTATCATCCAACAACTTAGCTACCTTTATCACCGTTGATAACCTGGTTGAGAAATTTCTACGCAAAACGCTGGGCACAGCACACTCGAAAACACTGGCCAATGACGCATTATAATATTCTGATACCCAACGACATAATGCGATGACATCATTACTTACCACCGGAACCGCATGGACTATACTAGAAATTTCGCGGAGCTCAAATTCATAACTATCACCATCGGAATCAATCAATTCCAGCACAACAGCCTGGACCAACCTGGGGCCCAGCGGTACCTGGACCAACATGCCAACCACTAGCACATCGACCAGCTCCTTCCGGACGATGTAAACAAATGCCCTATCCACCGCCGAAAACAAAACTACTCTGGCCAATTGCATAGCTAACCTTCTAAATTAATCCGATATTTTACACAAAAAATCGCAATATTTTTACACATTTTAATGTTTAAATAAAACCGCGACAAACTTATACTAAAAAAGATGCACTTTAAAAATTTTATGTTCGTCGGTGCCTTTGGGATGGGCATGGCTCCATTGGCTATATACATTGCACAACAAGGACATACAGTTTATGGCTGGGACGACAACGAAAATGAATCCATGGCCCTTCTGTTGGAGAAAAATAACGTTGTAGTTTTATCTGGCAGGCACTTGCCAAATTCCATCGACCAGCTGATATATTCCAGTGCTATCCGGCCAAATCATTTTTTATTTGATTACGCTGATGCAAACAATCTAGAATGTACGCGGCGCGGTGTATTTTTGGCAAAAATCGCAAAAGATAAAAAACTTGTGGCAATCACCGGCTCCCATGGAAAAAGTTCCGTCACTGCATTTTTAACCTATCTACTTAAAGAACATCAGGTTCCTTTTAGCCATATCATTGGAGCGCTACCCAGGGACCATTTTTTGCCAGCAAATTTTGACAAAGATTCAAAACTGCTTGTTTGTGAAGTAGATGAAAGCGATGGTACCATCGAAAATTTTGCCCCATACATAACGGTAATGTTAAATTTTGATGACGACCATCTGGCCAATTACGGCTCCTTTGAGTCTATGAAGAAAGCAATTTTTAAGCTATTTTTGCAAACCAGCCACAGGATAATTGTGCCGCAAGACGACAAAGCACTGAGAGACTTGGCCAACAAAGCCAACCATGCACCAGTGGAATTTCAGCCGGATGCTGGTTCATTCCAGGCCCACAACCTGGCTGCCGTTTCCAGTGCCTTTGAAGCCATCATCGGAGCCCGCCCAGATCTAAGTAAGATAGACAAATTCAAGGGGTTGCTACGCAGAAATGATTTCCTTGGCACCATTAATGGCCATGCGATCTTCTGTGACTATGCTCACAATCCAACGGAAATCTCGGCCTACATCGCATCGAAATCTGACAAAAAAAACCATATCTTGTTTCAGCCCCACAGATATACCAGGACGAAGCAGTACCTGGTTGAATTTTCAGAAATTTTGAAAAAATCCGGCAAAGCTATCATTCTTCCGGTGTACAAATCCGATGAAATCAACGAAATTCCCGGAGGTACCAGCGAGGATTTATTGAAACTATGCCATGGCTGGGACGTTTCCCTTTCTGAGACCAAGCAGGACCTAGGGGAAAAAGTATCGCAAATTACAGCAATGGCTGATGATGCAAATCTGCTGTTCATCGGCGCCGGCAATCTGAACCTAATGGCCAACGCCCTGGTGAGAGATATAAAAACGGTCGAAATAACTAATGCCCTGAATGCGAATGGATTAGCTGAGGCTATTCTGCTGTCAACGACCACAAAATTGGCGGACCATAGCACATTCAAAATAGGAGGACCGGCAAAGATTTTCGCCGAGCCAAATGATCTAGATGCTCTAGTCAACCTTCTATCCATGCTAAAAAAATACCAATTTCCTCACCTCATTCTCGGCAACGGATCCAACATACTTTTCGACGACGAAGGATTCGATGGTGCCGTGATAGCCCTGACAAATAACCACTGGAAGCAAATTATATGGCCTGATGAAGAAACCGTAATAGCTTTCGCTGGAACATCTTTGAAAACACTATGCCATCGTGTCGCCACCCATGGGTTCATGGATATGGTCGGCCTGGGCAACATTCCTTCAACCATCGGTGGAGCGCTAGTCATGAATGCCGGGGCCAACAACCGGGAAATTTTTGACCCATTGATTTCGGTTAAACTGCTGGATCCCAATGGTAAAATACACAATCTTGATAAATCAGATATTCAGTTTAGTTACAGATCCGGCATCGATGCAAAATCAGGAACAATACTATCGGCCACGTTCCAATTCAAAAGCAAGGCACCGGTTAAAGACATAATGGATGCATCGAAGGCATTCATGCGTAAAAGGTTAGCATCACAACCCGTGGCTCCAAGTGCCGGCAGCGTCTTCAAAAATCCACCAGACCTGTCGGCCGGAAGGTTGATCGATGACTGCGGACTGAAAGGCACCCGGATCGGCGGTGCATCAATTTCGCCAAAACATGCGAATTTCATAGTAAACAACGGCAATGCTTCATCAAATGATGTCAAAACCTTGATAAAAATCGCCAGAGAACTGGTATATGAAAAGCATGGAATTTTTCTAAATCGAGAAATTTTATTGGCATCAGAACTAATTTGACAAGAATCTGTTAAAGGGATTTTGATGGAACATCTATTCAATTGTCTACAACAACGTTCTGCAGGAATTTTGCATCACCTGACCTGCCTTCCCAGCGACCAGGGCATCGGTTGTATCGATGGAAATGCCAAAAATTTCCTGAACTTTCTACGGGCAGGCAAAATAAAATATTGGCAGGTTTGTCCACTATCGCCAACAGGTTACGGCGACTCTCCCTACCAGAGTCTATCCAGCTTCGCCGGTAATCCATACCTGATAGATCTGAACTATTTTGTGAACGAAGGCCTTTTATCCAAAGAAGATACGAGACCTTTAGCCGAACTTTCAAGAGATCGGGTTGATTTTTCCAAGCTCAATGAATTGTTCTGGCCCATAATATTTTCGGCATCGGAAAATTTTTTAAAAAAATACAAAAACCTGGACGAAGGTTTTAATAAATTCAAAAGTTCGGCAAAATGGCTTGATCCGTTCTGCAACTTCATGGCACTGAAAGAGTATTTTGACAAAAAACCCTGGTACCAGTGGCCAGCCGAATTTTCATCCTCATCGGATCTGAAAAAACTTCCATCGGAAGTGATAAAATTGGCCAACATACACAAGGCCATACAATACGTTTTCCATAAACAATTCTCGGATCTCAGAAGCTATGCCCAGCAAAATGGCATCAAGCTAATCGGCGATATCCCGATTTTCCCTGGGCTGGACAGCGCTGATGTCTGGGCAAATAAACAAATCTTCCTATTTGATGACAAAAATCGCCCAACCCAGCTGGCCGGTGTTCCTCCGGATTACTTCTCGGAATCAGGACAGCTTTGGGGAAATCCATTGTATAACTGGCAGGTGCTCAAGGAGATAAATTACAAATGGTGGCTAGACCGTCTTAAAAGAAATCTCGAACTCTACGATGTGATACGGCTGGATCATTTTCGTGGGTTTTATGACTTTTGGGCTGTACCTTTCGGTTCAGAAACTGCCAAAAATGGCTCCTGGAATGCTGGGCCAGGAGTTGATTTTTTCAAAGTCATCAAAAAAAAATTCCCAAAATTGGAATGCATCGCCGAAAACCTGGGGGAACTGAACAAAGGCGTGACAGACCTGCTAAAAACTACAGGTTTCCCAGGCATGGCCGTTTTACAATTTGCATTTTCAAATTTTCCACAAAGCACCTACCTGCCACATAACCAATACCAAAACAACGTCATGTACACCGGTACCCACGACAACAATACCCTACGGGGCTGGGTTAACTCTCTGGGCGAGATAGATAAACACAACATCAGGCGCTATGTAAAATCCGATGACAACTCTCTGGTCTGGGCCCTTCTGACCGAAGCCTACAAATCACCTTGTAACACGGCCATAATCTGCACCCAGGACATTCTAGGCCTGGATCAAAATGCCAGACTAAATACCCCGGGAACCCAAACAAATAACTGGACCTGGCGGATGACCGAAGACCAATTTTTTACACTGGGAAAATCCGCTGAAACCCTTCGTGAATTGGCCGAAGTCTATGACAGATGACTTTTAGAACTACTCAAAAACCTCATTGCCTTAGCCATATCTTCCGGCGTATTTATTTCGATGGTTGGCCCGCTGGCCATCAACGTATGGATCCTAACCCCATTGGCTAAAAACCGCAACTGTTCCAATTTCTCAATATCCTCCAGCCTACTGGGTTGCAATGAGTAATACTTCGCTAAAACTTCCCTTGAATAGCCATAGACACCTATATGACCAAGAAAATCATAGTAGCCTGGCCATTTAGATCTATCATTTTCATCCCGAATAAATGGTATCGGACTCCTGGAAAAATACATCGCTTCGCCGCCAGGATTTACCACAACTTTTACCAGATTAGCATCGAAAATATCTTCGCCAGCAACGAGTTTGAACACCGGTGTAACCATCTGGCAGCTGTTATTTTCAGCAAATTGTACCATCTTCTCAAGGACATCTAGGTCCAGAAGCGGCTCATCAGCCTGTAGGTTTATAATAAAATCGCCATCGATCTTACCCAACACCGAGGCTATTCTCTCCGTTCCACAGGAACAATCCGGTGATGTAACCATAACTCTTGCACCCCAAGAAGTTGCTTCGAGGTAAACCTTATCATTATCCACAAGGATTATCACCTCATCAATGCCAACAACGGAACAGGCGTTGTTCCATACGCGTTTTAAAATCGGCACACCATCTAAATCAGCTAATACCTTACCTGGGAATCTACTAGAAGCCCATCTCGCTGGTATGGCAACAACAGTACGCACATCAAAAAGCAATCAAATCAATTTCCCCAGGTTCTCTTCTTATGTCTGTTAGCTCGCGAACGCTTGCTGCGTTTATGCTTATTCATTTTTAACCTGCGCTTTTTTTTCAGATTTCCCATGGAAAAACCTCTATATATAAACCTACTACCAAGCGGATGAGTAGGAACCCTATCTCCGTAGTAAAGCTTTTTTTTGCAATTCTTCCAAAATAATTTAAATTTCTGCACTTTTAGTGCTTAAAATCACAGTTATTCTTTACAAATTACTCAATTTCATAAGTCTTAATCCGTTGGCAGATAAGATCTCAGTTAAAAATTTGACCATGAGCTATGGGAAAACCATCGTGATGAACGATATTAGTTTTAACGTAAAGGCTGGTGAAATTTTTTTAATAATCGGTGAGAGTGGCTGTGGTAAAAGCACACTATTGAAACACATGATCGGTCTAAAGCCTACGAACCAGGGAGTAGTGTTCTATGATGGTGCGGATTTTATAAATATATTAAATGATTCGGACAAACCACTTGCAACACGCTTTGGTGTGCTGTATCAAAGCGGAGCCCTATGGAGTTCAATGACATTAGTGGAAAACATAGCATTGGTACTGGAGGAATTCACAAATCTGACCAAATCCGAAATTAAAGAAGCGGTAAATATGAAACTATCGCTGGTAGGACTTGAAAACCATGGTCACCTATATCCATCTGAAATCTCAGGAGGAATGCGTAAGCGCGCCGGCCTGGCAAGAGCAATTGCTCTTAATCCGGACATACTGTTCCTCGATGAACCATCGGCCGGGCTGGACCCAATCAGCGCAAATAATCTCGATAATTTAATACTCAAGCTACGAAAAACCCTTGGAACTACCATGCTGATCGTAACCCATGATTTGCATAGTATTTTCGCCATTGGAGATAATGCAATGTATCTTGACGCCGATTCCAAAACTGTACTGGCAATTGGTTCACCAAATCAATTACTTGAAAATTTTCACACTAAAGTAAAATACTTTCTTTCAAGAGGAATGTTGAATGACAAATGAGTAAAAAAGCCAATTCATTAGCCATAGGAATGTTTATAGTATGCTCGTTTGCTGTCCTATTATCATTCATCCTATTATTTTCCAAAGGCAATTTTTTCCATAGCACAAACAAATTTATTCTGTATTTCGATTCATCACTGAATGGCCTGGATGTGGGATCTCCAGTGAAATTTAAGGGAGTTACTATCGGTAACGTAAAAAAAATATCCATATTCTATGACAAAGACAAAGATTTATCCATTACTCCGGTGATAATAGAGATAGATAATTCAATGTTTGATACAGTAAAAGATGAATCCAGTGGTGAGGATAACATAGAATTTTACAAAAAACAAATAAAACAAGGCTTGGCTGCAAAATTAACGTTTGAAAGCATTGTAACAGGAAAATTATTTATAGAATTAGATTACTATGCATCAAAAAAAATCCGCATATTCTCTACAAATAGCACCAAGTATATTCAGATACCAACCACACCTTCCGGCATCGATGAACTTCTGAGCAGCATCGAGGTTATAATCAAAAAAATCAGTAAAATCGATTTCATTGGAATTTTTGATAGGATTTCGTCTATTCTTTCCACAGCGGACAACACTCTCAGTAACATAGACCTAAAATCCATGGTCAGTGGAATGACTTCTGCCGCCAAGTCCATAGGTAGAGTTTTTGATTCACCGGATTTTTCAAATACCTTCAAGCACTTTAATGATACATTAGGTTCTATCGAAGATTTTGTAGCAATATTAAAAACCAATGTAAATAAAATTTCAGACAAAACAAGATCCACACTAGCCAGTGGTAAATTGGCTCTCGATAAATTTGGAAATATGTCCAGCTCTATAAACAATATGTTCCGTGAAGAAAAGAAACTTAAGTATGGGTTAGGTGATGCTATTCAGGAAATAACCATGGCGGCAAAATCATTAAAAGAGCTTGCAGATTATTTAGAACGCAACCCAAATGCTATAATTTCAGGAAAAGCAAATCCCAAAAAATAATTTATGCGCAAAATAAAAAACATTCTCTTTTTACTTCCTATTATTTTTAGTGGCTGTCTATTCACTCCGGTAGTAGATCATACCCGGTTCTATACCATGGGCATAGCGTTAAAAAATATGACAGATAACCAATCCTGTGCCACTTCCATTGGCATAGACAAGGTTTCTATCCCACATTATTTAGATAAGCCACAAATAGTTACGCAAATCTCTGACAATGAAATAGTCCAGGATGAATTTAATCGGTGGGTGGAACCCGTAGAAGACTGCATAACCAGAACCTTGCACCATGCCATCGGCCAAAATTCCAACCTGAGGAAAATAGTTACGTTACAATCAAACAACAGTAACAACCTTGATTATAAAATACATGTACTAATCCACGATTTTATTCCCAATGACATTGATAAAACAATTACTCTATTTTCAACCTGGTATATGACAGATAGGCAGGATAACCATATAGTAAGCAAGGAATCACGTATTACAACCACGTACATATCCGACGATAATAGTGATGATGATGAAAAGAAAGAAGAAAAGCAGAACAACAACAAATATGTTCACATAGTGTCTGGAATGGAACAAGCGGTGATACAACTAGGTACCGAG